>NZ_JBHSQJ010000064.1:81158-170199 GCF_042658505.1 Streptacidiphilus monticola
CGGCCCGCGTCATGTGGTCGGCAGCGCGACCACATCCCGCGGGAGGCGCCGCGCACGGCGGCGCCTCGGCGGCGGACCAGGAGCTCGGGGCCGGCGAGCCGGCGGACGGACTCGGCGTTGTCGTACAGGCGCGGATCCAGCACAGGCCGATACGATCCGCGCCATGGACTTCGACCGCTTTACGGTCGCCCTGCTGCAACTTCGTCCCGACGCTCCCGAACTCGACGAAGCGGCTGCGGCGGCCCTCCAGGACGCCCACATGAACCACCTGGCCGAGCTTCACGAGAGCGGCGTCCTCCTGGCGGCGGGGCCCCTGCTCGACACCGACAGCCCGTTCCGGGGGCTTTCGATCTTCCGCGTCGGTCCTGCCGAGGCGCAGGCACTGGCGGAGCGTGATCCGGGTGTGCTCGCCGGCCGCTACTCGGTCACCGTGCTGCCGTGGATGGTCCCGGGCGGTGCCGTCACGTTCTCCCCCACACGGTTCCCCCACTCCGCAGCCGAAGCTGCCGGGGACTGAACGCCCGTGCGGTGGCCCGGCAGTCGCGCCGGCGTGTCAGCGCCCGTCCGCCAGGCACGGCACAGCCCTGAGCTCGGTTGCCCCAGGGACCGGGGCGGCATCTGGGGACGCACCGAGAGGACGAAGGGCCGGTCGGGGGTCGTCGGAACCCGGGCGACCAGGGGGCCTCGCGGACGGTGTTGCGCAGGGTGCCGAGGCGGGTGACCTCGACCTCGACGACGTCGCCAACGGCGAGTACACGTCGTCGACCCCGGAGGACCGGTTCGGCTCCGTCCTCAGCCCTCCGGCGTGGTGGTCAGACAGGCGGCTGCGAAGACCCGGCCGAGCACGTCGTCGAGTTCCTGGGCGAGGCACTCGGCGGCGATGACGTGGTCGGGCCGGATGACCACTGCGCCGACCGGGCGGGCGTCGAACCAGGCCTGCAGGCCCGCCTCGCCGCCGAGGTCGCCGACGACGGTGACGCCGGGCGCGGCGTGCTTGCGCGCCCACGGCAGTTGCGCCCTGGGCACCACCTGCACGAGCCGGGCGCCGAGGCGGTCCAGCACGGCGAGCCGCCGCACCGACACGAACGCGGTCGGGTCGTTGTTCCAGGTGACGATCCGCCAGCCCTGTCCGGTGGCGTCGTCGAGGAGCATCTCCACGCCGTCGGTGTCGGTGGCGCGCGGCTGCGGGAAAATCGTGCCGGCGAGCCGCGGCACGTCGCGGGCCGGGAGCGTCTTGAACACCGGCAGCGGGGTGTGCACCACGACGCCCTCGTCGAACGTGGGCTGCGGCTTGAACGCCTGCCGTTTCTGCGCCTCGCGCTCCTCAGCGGTGCGGCTCGCGGCGATCCGGTCGCGCTCCGCGGCCTTGACCGGGTCGTGGTCCGTCATCTCCTTGGCCATGCCGAGCGAGACGGCCACCATCTGCCGGACGTGGCCCAGCCGTTCGGTCTCGTACGTGTCCAACAGGGCGTCGTCGGCCAGTCCCTTGACGACGGCGGCGAGCTTCCAGCCGAGGTTGAAGGCGTCGCGGATGCCCGAGTTCCAGCCCTGGCCGCCCACGACGGGCATGACGTGCGCGGCGTCGCCTGCGAGGAGGATCCGCCCCTCTCGGAAGCGGCCGGCTATCCGGGCGTGGTGCCGGTAGACGCGGCGCCGGATGATGTCGAGCCTGGACGGGTCCGGCACGTGCGGGGCGAGCAGCCCGAAGACGAACGCGTCGTCGTCGGCGAGGTCGGGGCTCTCGTGCTCGAAGAGGGTGAACTCCCATCGGCGGATGCCGTGCGGCAGCGCGATGGAGGCGTAGCTGCGCCTCGGATCGCCGCCGAAGACGGCGTGGGGCGTGCCGATCGGGTCGTTGGCGACGTCGATCACCAGGCCGTCGCTGGGCCGGGTCTCGCCGTCGAAGGAGATGCCCAGGCGCTTGCGGGTGGGCGAGGCGCCGCCCTCGGCGGCGACGGCGTACCGGGCGCGGACCTTCGTGCCGTCCGCGAACGCGGCGACCACTCCGTCCGCGTCCTGGACGAGGTCGGTGACCTCGGCGCCGAAGCGCACGCAAGCGTTCGGGAAGCGGTCCAGGCCTGCCAGGAGCACCCGGTCCACCAGCGGCTGTACGAAGCCGTTGCGCCGCGGCCAGCCGAACTCCCGTGTGGTCGGGTTGACTTCGGACAGGATCAGTCGGTCCCCGTTGACCATGTAGATCTTCTGGTCGGGGATGGTGTGCGGGAGCACCCCCTCGACGAGGCCTGCGGTCTGCATCGCGCGCAGGGCCTCGTCGTCGATGCCCACGGCCCTCGGGTAGTCGATGAGTTGCTGCTCGCGCTCGGCCACGAGGACGCGGACGCCGTGCTGTCCGAGGAGATTGGCCAGGGTCAGGCCGACGGGGCCCGCCCCGACGACGAGGACGTCGCAGGCGGTGGTCATGAAATGCTCCCAGCGGTGGATCGTGCCGAGCCGAGCCCGGCGATGGTGTCGGTGAACCCGCGGTTCAGCAGGACGAGATCGATGCCCAGGCCGGCGTAGTCGACCAGGCCTTCGGCGAACAGCCCTGCCGTGTAGGCGGGTTGGCCCGAGTAGATGCCGAGGGTGACACCGTGCGCGGTCGTCAGCCGGCGCAGGTGCGTGATCGCCTCCCGGACCGGGCCGTCCTCCCAGTCGCCGCGTCCGGGCAGACCGAAGGAGACGGCGAGGTCGGCCGGGCCGATGTAGACGGAGTCCAGGCCGGGGGTCGAGATGATCTCCTCGGCCCGGTCCAGGCCGGTCCTCGTCTCGATCTGGGCGACGGCGGACACCGCGCGGTTGCCGGCGTCCGTGTACGGCTCGCCGGGGGTGCCCGGGTACAGCGCGGGCCGGGACGGGCCCAGGCTGCGGTTGCCGATCGGCGGGTACTTGGTGGCGGCGACCAGGGCCTCGGCTTGGGTGCGGGACTCGACGGTGGGCGCGACGATGCCGCGGGCACCGCTGTCCAGCAGCCGCAGGATCGGGGCCGGGTCCAGCGATCCGACGCGCGCGTACGCGTAGGGATTCCGGCGCGGAACCGCGCGCAGGATGCCGCAGGCGGCCTCCAGCCCGACCTCACCGTGCTGGAGGTCGACGATGACGCCGTCGTATCCGGCGGCCGCCGCCCACTCCGGCAGCGACGCCGACGGCAGCGACTGGTGGTACAGGACAGGCCTGGCGCCGCCCAGCGCCGCCCGCTTCACCGGGCTGATCCTTCCTGCGTGGCCAGCCGGGCGGCATGCGCGGCCGCTGCCTGCCCGCCGAACACCGGCACGACCTCGCGGCGGGCGAACAGCCACCGGCCGTCGACCTTTCGGTAGCGCTCGCGGAACTCGCCCACCGAGGCGGGCTGCGTCTGCGGCTCATGGGCGTCGCGGAAGGTGAGGTACTGCACGGTGCCCTCGACCTCCTCACCGTCCCACACCAGGCGGATGCCGCCGACGAAGTGACGGCCGGTCAGGCCGGTCTGCTGGACGCGCTTGGCGCCCCAGGCCCTCATGCCCTCGCGGTCCATGTCGCCCATCGGGCCGGTGGAGGTGCCGTCCTCGGTGTACAGCTGCCAGGTGGTGTCGGCCTGGTGGTGGTCGAGGCGGTAAAGCAGCTCCGCGATGAGCTGCTCGATCTCGACGCGGGTCGTCGGGTCGACGGGGCGGTAGTCGCTCATGTTCAGCCTTTCGAATCCGCGGTCGCGACCACGCGACCGAGTCCGGTGATGGTGGCGACGCACTCGACGTCGGCGGGCCAGGGCTCGATGTAGCCGATGGAGCCGGACAGCAGCACCTCGCCCGCGCGCAGCGGCTCGCCGGTGCGTAGCGCCGTCTCGGCGAGCCAGATGACGGCGTTGACCGGGTCGCCCAGGACGTTGCTGCCCACCCCCCGGGTGATCTCCTGGCCGCCGCCGGTGATGACCATCTCCACCGCCGTCAGATCGGCCTCCCCGTAGGGGTGTTGCTCCTCGCCGAGGACGACGCCGCTGCAGCCGGCGTTGTCCGCGATGGTGTCCACGATCTGCCCCACCGATCCGCTGTAGCGGAAGTCGACGACCTCGAACGCGGGGGTGACATGGTCGATCGCGGCCTCGACGGCCTCGCGGGTGGGCTCCAGGATGTCGCTCTTGAGTACGAAGGCGACCTCCGCCTCGATCAGCAGCCGGTTGTACCGGGACAGCGGCAGGTGCGTCCCGGAGGCGTGCACCATGTCGTCGTGGAGGATCCCGTAGTCGGGTTCGCAGATGCCCACGCGCTGCTGGACGAGCGGGTTGGTCAGGCCGACCTTGCGGCCCACCCGTCGCACGCCCAGCTCGCGCTCGCGCAGGGCGGCGAACTCTGCGGAGATGGCGTAGGCCGCGTCGAGGTCGCGTTCGGGCAGCCGGGGGCTCACATAGGGGACGGTGTACACGCCGCGCTTGGCCTCGAACAGCTCGCGCGCGATCTTGTCGATGGTCTCCTTGGACACGTTCACGTGTGGTCCTCTCGTCCGGCCAGACCCGTGCCCTGCCTGGTCAGGAAGGCGACCGCGGCGGAGTTGAACTGCGCTGCGCCCTCCCACTGGGGCCAGTGCGCGGCGTCGCGGATCAGCAGGAACTCGCCGTCGGGGATCAGTGAGCACAGCCGCTCGCCCTCGGCGGCGTCGCCGGTCGGCTCGTGGTCGGTCCAGACCATCAGGGCGGGGACGGGGAGCGCCGCGAAGTCGTCGTCCGTGACCTGGTTGCGTCGGCGCCGCTCCGGCTCCCGCAGGGCGGACACGTAGGCCATGTCGAAGCCCTCGCGGGCGTAGATCGCCTGGCGCACCCGGACCAGTTCGTCAGTGATCTTCTCGGGGTCGTGGATGACGACCTGCAGGCGCTGCTTCACGTTCTCGAACGTCGGCTCGCTGACCGCCCGGGCGCTGACCGACTGCGTCCGGTCCAGCTTCGGCTCCTCGACCATCCGGCCGCCCGGCGCGGAGAGGATCACCGTGTGCAGCCGGTCGGGGTGCTTGGGCGCGAACTTGAGCGCGAGCCAGCCGCCGAGGGACTCCCCCGCGAGGTGCACCCGCTCCAGCCCGAGTACGTCGAGCAGCGCCAGCAGGTGTTGCTCGTAGTCGGGGATCTCCAGGGGGTGGTCCACCGGGCTGGTGTAGCCGTGGCCCGGGTAGTCGTAGCCGATCACCCGGTACCCGGCCGCCACGAGCGGACGGACGTTCTGCGTCCACGCCTCGATGTGGCCACTGGTGCCGCTGGCGAGCACGACCGCCTGCGCCTGGGCTCCGGCTCCGGCTCCGGCTCCGGCGAAGTCGAGGACCCGGGTGCGGTAGCCGCCCGCGTCCACGTACCGGAGCGTGTGCTCGAGGTCCGCGATCTCCTCCCAGAACGTCGCCACGTGCTGTGCCCGGCTCATGCGGTCACCGCCGCCTGGATCGCGAAGCCGGAGCCCCACTTCTCGACCGCCCAGTAGTGGTCGACCGCCAACCGGTAGGGGCCGGCCGTGGACAGCGCCGCGTAGGCGGCGATCCAGCTGCGCATCTCGTGCGCGGCCGAGCCGCCCTCCGCCATGAACCAGCCGTTCTCCCACGCGTCGGCGGCGGTCAGGTCGCCGGAGCGCAGCACGCCGAGGACGAGCGAGTCCCACTCCTCGTTCAACGGGTCGCTCGGTGCCTTTCCGTCGGCGATCGCCTGGATGCCCCGGACGATCAGCTGCTCCCGCTGGTGCCGTTCCTCCGGCGTGGGCCCGTATGCGACCAGCCGCTCCTGGACGGTGTCGGGGGCGCCGTCCCAGCGCGGGATCGGCGGGCTGTGGGAGATCCCTCCCGAGGCGACGAAGAGGATCCTCCTGTCCATCGCCCGGGCGGCCCGCCCGAACGCTTCGCCCATCAGGCGCACCCGTTTCATCGGCGAGAGGGGCAGCCCGATCGCGTTGACGAACACGGGCACGATCGGCTGGGTGAAACCCCGCCCGAAGACGAAGTCGAGCGGCTGGACCACGCCGTGGTCGACCGTCATCCGCTCACTGCGGCCGATGTCGATGCCGTCGGCCAGGACGGCGGCGTGGAACCGGCGGGCGGCCCCGGCGTCGACCGGGAGCGGCCCCGAGGTGGTGCCGTAGTCACCGACACCCTCGGCCGCCGCCCCGATCGCCCACGGGGTCATCAGCGAGTACAGCTGCCCGTTGAAGTGGTCCGGGCCGAAGACCACGACCAGGTCGGGGGCGAAGGCGGCGACGAACGCCCGGACCTCGTCGATGGCTGCGTTGATCTCGGCGAACGTCTCCCCGCCCGGGTCGACGTTGCCGAAGGACGGCGCGTGGGAGAGCGCTGCGACGGCCAGCGGCATGGCGTGGCTCCTCAATTCTCGGATGGGCTCGAAGGGTTGGCCGGCGTTATGCGGTCGCTGCGGCCAGCGGGGACTGGGCCTCCGGCGCGTCCGAGCCGGCCCGCCCCTGGCTCAGGTGCAGGCCCACGACGCACAGGCCGGCGACCAGCATGGGCAGGGCGAAGACGGTGAAGGCCGTCCCCATGCCCATGCCGCTGTCGAAGGCGGCGCCGCCGACGATCGGCGCCGCGATGCCGCCGAACCGGCCGAAGCCGATGACGACACCGAAACCGGTCGAGCGGGCCAGCGTCGGGTACAGCGAGGGGACGATCGCGTAGAAGCCCGCGGTACCGGCGCAGACGAAGAACGAGGCCACGAAGAGCGTCCACCACGCCGTCGGCATCGCCGTGCCGACCAGACCGAACACCGCCAGCGTCACCGTCGCCAGGGCCAGGAAGACCGGGGTGAGGAGCCGGGCGTTGAACCTGTCGGCGAGGAAGCCGAAGACCACGTTGCCCAGGATGCCGCCGATGCTGAAGGCGGTGACCAACTGCGCTGCCATCGGCGGATTGTGGTGGGCGTCCGCGACCGTGCTCGGCGCCCAGTTCGTCATGAAGTAGAAGCTGAGCATGTAGGCGAGGTAGCCGACCGTCATCAGGAACGTGTAGGCGCCGGTGCGGCCGGTGAACACGGTCCGCAGCAAGCCCTTGGTCCGAACGGCGGTCGAGTCCGACTCGGGAAGCGCGTCGAGGGTGGGGCGGTGCATCTTGGCCAGCAGGGTGTTGAGCCGCTCCAGGGAGTCCGCGCGTCGCCCCTCGGAGAGCCAGGCGAGCGACTCGGGCAGGAAGGCCAGGGTGGCGGCCGCGGCGACCACGCTCAGCACGAAACCGGCCCACCAGCCGAACTGCCAGCCGTGGGCACCGAGCATCGGCCCCACGACCATGGAGCCGAGCAGTCCGCCGATGTTGATCGCGGCCGCGTAGACGGCCATCACCAGCCCGTACACGCGCTTGCCGGTGTACTCGGCGAGCACGACGCCGACGACGGACACCAGGGCGCCGATGCCGACGCCGGTGATGATGCGGCTGACGACCAGGGGGCCGGTCCCGCTCTCCGGTGACGCGAACGGGCCGATGAGCATGCCCACCGCGATCGTGATGGTCGAGGCGACGCCCATCTTGCGCCGGCCGATGCGGTCGGCGAGCGGCGCGACGATGATCGAGCCGACGAGCATGCCGATCAGGGCGCCGGACATCACGAGGCCGAGCTCGGCCTTGGAGACCCCGAAGCCCTTCTCGATGTACGGCGCGGCGAACGACGTCAGCGAGACGTCATAGCCGTCGAGCACGACCAGGGCGATCGCGACGATGACGGCACGGATCTGCAGACCGCTCATTCTCTCTCGAGCGATGTGATCGGTGATCCTCATGGAGGGTCTCCCTGTTGGGGGCGGAGCGGACCTCTGCCTTCGCAGTGGCCCGCAGGAGATGAGGGGGTGGACCCGCGTACCGGGTCGTGTTCCGTGGGAGGTTCGCCCGACGCCATCCAGAGCAGATGCTCTAGAGTTGTCGTTCTAGAATGTTCATTACGATGAATCCCGGCCATCCCGATGTCAAGGTCCGGCGTGGATTTGGTAGAACGAAGACCGACGATCAGGAAGGGGGACCGATGGCCAGGCGGAAGACCCATCAGGCGTCCGAGACGTCCCGGCAGGCGATCCTCGAAGCCGTGCTCTCCCGCGCGGTCGAGGCCGGATACGAGGGCACCACCATGGCCGACGTCGCCCGCGCGTCCGGGCTGCCGATCGGATCGGTCTACTGGCACTTCCAGAACAAGGAGCAGCTCTTCGTCGCGCTGCTCGACTACTGCTTCGAGGTCTGGAAGCAGACCAACACCTCGACCGGTGGCATGCGCGACCTGCTGCGCCACAGCATCAGCCAGTCGGCGGCCGCCTCTGCCAGCCTGGCCGACCCGGCCGCCGCGTTCTGGAGCATCGGACTCGTCTTCGCCTTCGAGCGGCGCCTGCAGGACAACCTCGCACGACAGCGGTACCTCGCCATCCGCGAGGAGATGTTCCAGTTCGTCACCTCGCAGCTGCGGGCCTCCTACCCGGGGGTTCCCGAGCCCGTCGCCACCCAGCTCGCCCACGACATGGCCGTCATGGGACGGGCGCTCACCGACGGCTTCCGCGTGGCGGCGGCGGCAGGCGACGACACCGACTTCACCCGGTACGCCGACCTCGCCGCCGACGCCCTCGAGGCCCTGGTCGCCGCCCGCCTGAAGGAATACACGGATGCCTGACGCCGCTCCTCCGCCCGCGGCCGCGGCAGACACGGCAGGCAGGGCCGACAAGGTCGCGATCGTCGTCGGCGGCGGCTCCGGCATCGGCGCCGCCTGCGTGCGGGAGTTCGCGAGCACCGGCTACCACGTCGTCGCCATGTCGCCCTCGGGCAGGGCCCGGGCCCTGGCGGAGTCCCTCGGCGGCGCCGGCGTGGACGGCTCCCACACCCGCGTCCAAGACCTCCAGGACTGCGTCGACCTCGCCATGTCGCGGTACGGCCGCATCGACGCCGTGGTCAACAGCAGCGGCCACGCCGCTCGCGGCCCGCTGCTCGACATCACCGACGAGCAGTGGCTGCAGGGCGCCGACCTCTACCTGCTGAACGTCGTCCGCATGGCACGGATCGTGACGCCCTGTCTGATCGCCTCCGGCGGCGGCGCGATCGTCAACATCTCCACCGCCGGCGTCTTCGAGCCCACCCCGATGTTCCCGGTGTCGGTCACGATGCGCGCGGCGCTGGCATCCTTCACCAAGCTCTACGCCAACGAGTACGGCCCGCGAGGCGTCCGGATGAACAACCTGCTCACCGGGCTGACCAAGGACGACCCCGACACGGTCCCCGCCGAGTGGACGAGCGGCATCCCGCTGCGCCGGGCCCAGAGCACCGCGGAAGCCGCCCGCTTCGTCCGGTTCCTCGCAAGCGACGAGTCCGCCTACATGACCGGCCAGAACCTCCGCGTCGACGGCGGCGAGACGCGCTCGCTCTGATGCGGCAACCAGCCCGACCCAAGGGTGGCGCCGGCGAGGTTCGCCGGCGCCACCCTTGCCTTGCCGCAGTGGGGGCCGTAGCTGCCCCTGCTACGGACGGATCAGTCCGTGTTCACCACGCGCCACCACTGACTGTCGGCGTTCGTGTGCCGGGGGCCGCGCAACCCGGTCCGCAGCCGAGACGGCGTCCCCACCCGCGGGCCCGGCAGTCCCCCGGGACGCCCGGCGGCGTGGCTCGTGCGGCGGCCGGAGACCCGCGCCTGGGATTCGCTCGAGTCGCTTCCGCGCCTCCCGATCGGCCGGCCGGCGACGGCCGGTGGGTGCCTCCTTCGGGCCCTCGGTCGATTGTGGTCGAATCCGCACACGACGACATCTCGCGGTGCCACAATCGGCCAATGTCAGAAGAGACTTCGACGGCTCAGCACGCGTCGATCAAGGTCAGGGCCGACAACAGCGTCTACAAGACGCCGCTGATCGGCGGGGCTCCACTGATCGTGCTGGGGACGCTGCGCCTCGGGCTACGGCTGGATGCGGGGCGCGGGACTTCGCCGGGGGCTGGCTGGGCGGGGCTGATCGTCGGAATCCTGGCGGTCGTCGTCCCCTTCGTGTGGTTCGCCGGTGGTCTGGCGCTGCGCCGGGCCAAAGCGTCGATCGTGCTGGAGGACGGCACGCTGAGCGTCCGGGACCGGTGGGGGCACCTGGTGCGGCACTCGCTCGAGGAGGACGTGACCGGCCTGCACAAGGTGCGGATACCGGTGGAGGGGCACAAGGACCGCGTGGTGATCACTTTGGTGGAGGAGCCGCCGCTGGTGCTCGACACCCGCCTCTGGGAGCAGGCACAACTGCAGCGCCTGTTCGACCGGTTGACCGCCCCGCCGGCACAAGCACCCGTGCGCGAGGTGGGGTTGGTCAGCTGGTCCGATTTCCGCACGCGCTTCCCCGGCGCGAAGGTGCCGTGGCGTCAGGTGCACGGATGGTGGTTCGCAGCGTTCGTCACCGTTCTCGTCATCGCCTACATCGCCTTCTTCGTGAACCTGGCCTACTTCGTCTGACGACCTGCACCCCCGCCCGCGCGGAAGGCACTCGCCCGGGCCGGGCCGGCGGCCCCCCACGGTCGCCGGACCGACCTGCCTGCCCCACGTGAGAACCGCGCGCGGCAGGGCGGCCCGAGCGTGAACGGCACCGCCCTCGGATCCAGTCGGTCTTCCGACTGGTTGCCCAGGATCGGCGTCAGGCGGCGGCCGTCGGCGACTCCTTGACGGCACGCAGCAGTGAGACAGCGAACCAGGGGCCCCCGTACCAGTAGCCGGGCCCGAGCGGACGCACGGTGGTGGGCTGCCTGCCTGCTCCGGAGTCTGGGTGTCCGGGACGGGCGCGGTCGAGGTGGGCGGCGTACTCCTTCACCGCCCACCAGAAGTCCGCCACGACGAGCAGCCCGCCGGGGCGCAGCACGCGCATGGCCTCGTCGACCGCTCGGTGGCGCGCCCCGCGCGTCGGGATGTTGTGGATGGCGAGCGCACTCGTCACGACGTCGAAGGAGCCGTCCTCGAACGGCAGCGCGGTCATGTCCGCCGTGTGCAGTTCGACGCGATCGGCGACACCGCCCGCAGCGGCGTTGTCACGGGTGGCCTCGGGGTTGTTGCCGCTCTGGTCCTTCCCGGACCACAGGTCCACGCCGTGGGCCTGCCCCCGCGGCAGGCGCCGGGCCGCCTGGATCAGCACAGCGCCGCGTCCGCAGCCGAGGTCGAGCAGCCGCTCGTCGCCCTGCAGCTCGATCCGGTCCAACTCGCGTTCCCAGATGCTCAGTTTGCCGTGGAGCGTGGTGTGCAGGTACACGCCGGTGGAGGCGAGTACCGCCGAGCCGACGGCTGCTACCGCCGCGCGTCCGCGCCATGCCGGCCGCCACCGGGCGGCGGCGAGGCAGCAGGCGGCGCCCACCGCGCCGGTGAGAGCAGGGAAGGCCGGCGCGTCGACGCCGTAGCACGGCTGCCGGAGTGGGTGGTCGTGGTGTTCGTTCGGCATACGCCCAGCGTGGCAAGACCCGTGGCACGGAGTATTGAAGAAATGTTCCCTCAGCCGCCCCAGGCCAACGGGTCCACGTCCAGCCACGGTTCACCGGCCGCCGCGGCCGGGGTGGCGCCGGTGAGCGCCACGACGTCCCGATGCAGATGGGACTGGTCGGCGTAGCCACTCTCCGCCGCCACGCGGGCCGCGCCGTCACCGGCCGCAAGCCGATGGACGGCATGGTCGAACCGGACGAGATTGGCGGCCTGCTTGGGCGGCAGGCCGATCTGCGCCTGGAACCGGGACCACAGGCGCCTGCGGCTCCAGCCCACCTCGGCCGCCAGCGCCTCGACGCGCACGACGCCGCGACTCGCCAGGATCCGACGCCACACCCGGCCCACCTCCGGATCGACGCACGGCCCTTGCGCGATCCGCCCGGCCAGCAGTGCGTACGTCAACGCGAAGCACTGCTCCCAGGAGGAGGCGGCGTCCAGTTGCTCACGGATCCGCGCGGCCTCCCGTCCCCACACCTCGTCGAGGGCGACCACCGCGCCGTCCAGGTCGGCGGGCGCGATGCCGAGCGCGGCGCGCACGACCAAGGGGGACAACCGCACCTGCACACCCGAGAAGCCGCCGCCCCGCACCCGAACCCCACCGCGACTCCCGGCCCCGAGCCCGGCGACGACGCTCCCCGGGACACGCCGCCCACCGGAGTCGTCCACCCAGTGGCTCCCCGAGCCGAACCCCAGCGCCAGCATCACCGTCGGCTGCGGGATCATCTTCAGGTCGACCGCCGACGCTCCACAGTCCCGGAACCCGGCCATCCTGAACCCGGCCACGCGGTAGCGCCGCTCGGGCACGGCGACCTCCCAGACGCCAGACCCGTCACCTTCCCCCACGGCGGATCGCATCCCCCGATCCTACGCGGTCGTCAGCACGACGAACTCGACCGGCACGAACGGGAAGTAGGGCCGCGGTCCTCTGCGCACACCGTGCCCCGCGACCGGCTCGACCGCACGCGGCCTGCTCCCCCGTGACGCACGAAGGAGCAGGCCGTCACACGCTTTGCCGTGCAGCCGGCGGAGGAGGCCGCGGCCTCAGCTGCTGGTCGTCGTCCAGGCGCTCCAGGACATGTTCCAGCCGTTGAGGCCGTTTCCAGGCTGCACGGTCCTGTCGGGCGTGCCCTTGACGATGACGACGTCGCCGATCAGCGAGTTGTTGTAGAACCAGGCGGCGGGCGTGCTGGGATCGCCACCGCCGCGGACGTCCCGCAGACCCACGCACCCGTGACTGGTGTCCTGGTTGCCGAAGACGAAGGAGGGACGCCAGTAGTTGCCGTGGATGAAGGTGCCCGAGGTCGTCAGCCGCATCGCGTGCGGGACGTCCTTGATGTTGTAGGAGCTGCCGAGACCCACGGTCCGCGAGTCCATGTCGATGACCCGGTACTTCTCGCTGATCACCATCTGACCGTTGTAGGTGGTGTGGCCGGGGGCGCCGAGGCTTCCCGGCAGAGTGCGCACGAGCTTCCCGTCGCGCACGACCAGGAGTTGCTTGGTGCGGTCGTCGATGGTGGAGATCTGACTGCGCCCGATGGCGAAGGTGATGTCCTGCTGCTGGGTGCCGTAGGCGCCCGGCGCGGTCTGCACGCCGTCGAGCCGCAGATGCACGGTGGCCCGGGTTCCGGGCGTCCAGTACTGCTGCGGGCGGAAGTCCACTTGGTCGTCGCCGAACCAGTGCCCGACGACGAGGACGGCCGGGGTGGCGCTGACGGTGATCGCGCGCATCACTGCGGCCTTGTCGCTGACCGGGTCCTTGAAGCGGACCTCGACTTCCATGCCCACGCCGTACGTCTCCCCGGCAACGACGTTGACGGTGGCGGCGGCCTTGTGTGCGGGCGTCAGCGTGGTGAAGGCCGACTGCTGGGTGACGGTGTGTCCGGAGCTGTCCTGGGCTGTGGCCGTCACCTGGTAGTGGGTGCCGGTACGCAGCGGGCGGCTCGGCGTCCAGGTCGTGCGGTCGGCCGACACCTTGCCCGGGACGTTCGTATCCCCCGGAGCGGTGACGGTGATCCGGGTGAGCTTCCCAGCCGCCGCGGTCACGCGCAGGGCGCCGGTCGGGGCGACCTTCGTTGCGCCGTCGGCGGGCGAGATCGCCACGGTGGCGGTGGCGGCCGGGACCGTGGCGTCGCCGTTCGGATGAGTGTTCGGTGATCCGCTGCAGCCTGCGGCGAGGGCCAGCGAAGCCACTGCCGCAGAGAGAGCGACGACCCGTCGGGTTCGGTGTGCGCGCAAGGTGTTCCCCTGGGCCTTCGGGACGGTTGCCATGTCGTCATCGTCGCCGCATCCCGCCGCCCACCGCCGCCGGTGATGGTTCAACCGGGGGCTGTGGAAGGCATCGCCGCAGCTCGGACCTGGTCGAGCAGGCCCGCGCGGCACCTCGCGGTTACTGGACCCCGATCCCTCCTTGGCCGGACAGCTGGTGACGGAGCGAACGGCAGGTCAGGCGGTGACCGGCGGCGCGTTCCAGCCGGGAACGACAGTGCAGGGGATCTTCTCCCGCCGCCACAGCTGGATGACGTTGGGGTTGTCGTCCCAGGCGTGCACCGGACGTTACCGGGCGCGGAGGTGCCGCAGGATCTCCCGCTTGACCACGTAGTCGCGGCGGTAGTCGTTGGCGCCGCGCATCCACATGCCATCGGACGGCACCTCGTGCCGGGCGAGCCACATCGCGGTGAGGCTGCGCCACTTCTCCGCGCGGCCGGTGACGATGAGCACGGCGCGGCCGGCTTCGTGTTGCGCGCGGGCGGCCTGGACGACCCAGTCGTGCGCGGGTACGTCGGCGCTGGCGCGGTGGAACGCGTCGAAGCCGCCGGGCCCGTCGATCAGGTGCCGTATGTTGCGCACGTCGGCGAGCGTGCCGTCCATGTCGAAGATGACGGCCTCACGTTTGGTCATGCGGCCGACGGTAGCCGCGGGCAACGGCGGTTCTCCACCGGATTCCGGGCGCCGGTTGACGGTGAGTCACGCGTCCCGGTCGCAGGGACCGTTCACCGCGCGAAGGTTGCAGGCCCAGCCGAACGGGCTCGACTGTCCTCAGGCTGAGGGCTGCAGGACCACCTGCTCACCCTCTCCGTCCGGCTCCTCGAAGTTGGCCAGGTAGCGATCGAACAGCGCCTGGTCCACGGTGACGCAGTCGGCGCCCTCCTCGCTGTTGCGTACTGCGAGGCGCTGCTCCAGCGTCGTCCGATCCGCCTTGAGATGGATCAGCTCCCACCGGCAGCCGTGGTCCTCGATCAGCGCCTTGTAGTCATCACGGGCGGCCCGGCTCCAGAAGCTGTAGTCCACCACCACATCCCGCCCGGCCAGCATCAGCTCGACCAGTTGCCGCCGCTGCTCGCGACGGACCTCTTCCTTGAGCTGGTCGAACGCCTGCGCCTCCAGCACCCGGCCGGCGTCGCGCTGCCCGAGTCGTTGCCAGACCACCTCGTCGATCGAGAGCCGAACGTAACCGCGTCGCACCAGCTCCATCGCGTAGGTGGTCTTGCCCGCTCCCGGAAGACCGCACATCAGCACCACCGTGCTCAATTCCTGCGTCACAGGGGAAGGTTAGACCTTCACACTGCCCCACCGGCGCAGGCCGGTACGGTCACCGCCGTGTCGGCGCTCCGAGCACTCCCTGGGCACCGTCGGAACCTCGCGCTTCGGCGACCGCGAGACCGGGCAGTCCTGGCGCACTCAAAAAGGATGGTCAGGACGAGGGTCGTGATCCGGTCAGCAGACGGCGATCGGCGTGGGCCGGCGATGTCCATCGCCCCGACGACGGTCCGCCAGTACGTGGCCCAGGCGCAGCGACGACTGCGAGCCGCTGACCCTTGTCGACCGTTCTCCTGAAAGGCCCGGCTGAGGGACGCCGATGTCAGGCCGGGTCGCCCTTCGTCTCCGTCCGGTCGGGACGGAAGATTTCCTCAATGGTCAGGCCGAAGACGTCAGCGATGGTGAACGCCAGAGGCAGGCTGGGATCGTGCCGCTCGGTCTCGATGGCGTTGATGGCCTGCCGGGAGACCTGGCAACGGTCGGCCAGGTCGGCCTGGCTCCACCGGCGAGCGGCCCGAAGTTCGCGGAGTCGGTTCTTCACAGTGCGCCGTCACCGGTTCAAGCGGGTTCGCAGGTCGGCGATCGTCATCCAGATGGCCACGCCGCCGAGGAGGATCAGTTCCGCGAGCTGATGGAGCTGAATGACGCCTGCGGCATCGAGCAGGGTGGCCACCTGCAGCGCCACGAGGACTACGGCGAAGGCGATGGCCATGCTCTCCAGCTGAACCCTGCGCAGGTACTCGTCCGCCCGCCGGAACGCCCGCCACAGAGCCCAGGCGATCGCGAGGGTGAAGGCGACCGTGGCCGCGATCCACCAGGTCTTCTGCTCAGTGCTCTGATGGGGGTTGCTGCCCAGGGCCAGAGCTGTCACGCCCAACGCGGACACCGGTATGCCATCGATGAGTACGGCGCGGCGGGCCGCGTGCGTCACCTGGTCCTGCTGCGCCTGCTTCGTCATACGACGAATGTAAGGTCTGCCTTCCAGCAAGTCAAGCAAACCTGACTTGCTGGAAGGCAGACCTTACATCAGCAAGACCGAACGACCGACGGCTCCTCACGCGAGGGGTTGTGGAGGGCGAGCACACAGAAACGCGCGGAGGCTCCCGCCGCCCGCCCCTGCCGACTGCGGCGAAGTAGCCCCCGCGGCAGGCTACTTGACGGCCCCCGCGGTCAGGCCCCGGCGCCAGAAGCGCTGGAGGCTCACGAACGCGAGCAGCAGCGGGATCAACGACAGGAACGCTCCCGTGATCGGCAGCAGCGGCGGCACGCCGTTGGCGAACTCCGAGCGCCACTGCACGAGGCCGACGGTGACCGGCAGGCGGGACGGGGAGTTGAGCATGAGCGACGGGAGCAGGTAGTTGTTCCAGATGCTGACGAACTGGAACAGGAAGACCGTCACCAGTGCCGGGGCCATCAGCGGCAGGGCGATGCCGTAGAAGGTACGGCGTTCACTCGCGCCGTCGAGCCGCGCCGCTTCCAGCAGTTCGTCCGGGACGGACGCCGCGGCGAAGATCCGGCACAGGTAGACGCCGAACGGGCTGACGCAACTGGGCAGCAGGACCGACCAGTAGGAGTCGGTGAGGTTCAGCTTGGCCATGAGCAGGAACAGCGGCAGCGCGAACATCGGCGCCGGGATCAGGACCGAGGCGAGGATGACGTTGAAGGCGCCTTCCCGGCCACGGAAGTGGAACTTGGACAGCGCGTAGCCGGCCATCGCCGACAGCAGGGTGCTGACGGTCGCGCCGACGAGGCTGTACAGAGCGCTGTTGGCGAGCCAGGTGGAGAAGACACCGCCGTTGAACCGGAAGACGGCCTCGACGTTGGTCAGCAGGTCGAAGTGGGAGAACCACAGCGGCGCGCCCGTGTAGAGGTAGCCCGAACCCTTGGTCGCGGAGACGAACAGCCACCACAGGGGGACCAGCGTGTACAGGGCCATCAGCCCGAGCACGCCGTTGACGGCGACCTTGCTCGCCAACTGCCTGCCGTTTCGGGCTGCTTGGACCGGTCGGGCCGGTCGGGCGTCCAGGACCGTGCTCATGCCATGGCTCCCTTGCGCTGGTTGTACTTGAGGAACCCAAACGAGAGCACGAGCGTGACCAGCGCGAGGACGACGGACTCGGCGGCGGCGAGGTTCTGGTTGTCCAGGTCCATGCCCAGCGTCGTGTTCATGATCGGGGAGAACTTGGGCGAGACGCCGGGGATGCGCGCGCCGACGAGCACGGCCGGCTCCGTGTACAGCTGCGCCGTCCCGATGATGGAGAAGACGGTGGTCAGCACCAGTGCGGGACGAACCAGGGGGATCTTCACGTGCAGGGCCAGGCGCCATCCGGTGCAGCCGTCGATCGCGGCGGCCTCCACCACCTCGGCGGGGATCGTCTGCAGCGCGGAGTGGAGGATCAGCATGTTGTAGCCGGTCCAGCCCCAGGTGATCATGTTGCCGATCGAGACGGGGACCCAGGACGGCGACAGGAAGTCGACGGACACACCGATATGGGCCAGGGGGCCGGTGAACGGCGAGAGGCTCTTGAGCAGCAGGAAGGACCACATCACCGCCGCGATCGCCCCGGGCAGCGCGTACGGCAGGAAGAAGGTGAGCCGGAAGGTCTTGCGCAGCCGCGCCGAACCGGAGTCCAGCAGCAGCGCGAGCAGCAGGGCCAGGCCGAGCATGACGGGGACCTGGACGCAGCCCAGCAGCAGCACCCGGCCTATCGACGCGAGGAAGTCGTGGTCGCGGAGGGCAGCGGAGTAGTTGGACAGTCCCGCGAAGGCGGTTGACCTTGAGCCGCCGAACAGTCCGGTGCGGTGCACGGTGAAGAAGCTCTGGTAGATCGCGTAGCCGATGGGCGCGACCATCATGGTGAGGAAGAGCACCGCGAACGGTGCGAGGAAGCCGGACGCGGTCAGCGCGGCGCGGTGGCCGGCGCGCCGGGGCCGGCCGGCTGGAGGTGTGCGGGGAACCGCGGGACCCGACCGCGGTGGCGGCGCGGTGCGGGTGCTGCTGGGACTGGTCATGGGAAACCTCGCTGGGCGGTTCGTCAGGGGCGGGTTCCCGCGGCGCCGGTGGCCGGTGGCCGGTGGCCGCGGGAACCCGTTCGGGCGGCTGGGTGACGGGGCCTCAGCCGTTGGTCACCGACAGTCCGAGCTGCTTGATCGCGGCGACCGTCGAGGCCTGCACCTTGGTGACGGCGGCCGGAATGGGGCCCTGGCCCATGGCGGTGGTGAAGTCGGTCTCGACCTGCTGGTAGGTCGGGCCGTTGGTCCACGTGGTGGGGATCTGGGCGGCGGAGGCCTTGTACAGGTCGCCGACCTTCTGGCCGCCGAAGTAGGGGTCGCCGGCCGTGAGGGGGGCGGCGTTCTGTCCGGCCGTCGATGCGGGGTACAGGCCGCCCTCGGTGATGGCGGTGTTCAGGGCCTTCGGATCGGTGGACAGGAAGGCGGCGAACTGCTCGGCCTCGCGGGGCGTCTTGCACCCGGTCATCACGGAGGTGGCCGAGCCGCCGTTGCTGGAGCTCTTGCCGTCACCGGCGCTCCAGGTCGGCATGGGCGCCACCGCCCACTTGCCGGCCAGGTCCTTCAGGTCCTGCTTCAGGCCGGCCGCGGCCCAGGCCGCGTTGACGAACGTCAGCACCTTGCCCGCCTCTGAGGCCTTGTCGAACTGCGGGTCCCAGGCGTTGCCGCTGCTGGTCACCAGGCCCTTGTCCTTCAGGCCCTGCCAGTAGGCGGCGACCTTGCGGGTGCCGGGGTTGTCGATGGAGACGGTCCAGCTGCTCCCGCTGGTCGAGTACCACGACTGGCCGGTCTGCAGGGTGAACGCCGCCAGGTCGTTGCCGTCACCCGGCGGGGTGCCGAACTTCACGCTCGGGTCGGCGGCGGCGACCTTCTCGGCGTCGGCCTGGTACTCGGCCCAGGTGGCCGGGGGCCTGGCGATGTGGAACTTCGCGAACAGGTCCTTGCGGTAGAAGAGGACCATCGGGCCGACATCCACCGGGATGCCGTAGATCTTGCCGGCGATGCTGGAGGCCGACACGGTCGCCGGGGTGAACTTGGCCATGTCGCCGCTCGCGTACTGGGTGATGTCCATGAGCACGTTCTTCACGAGCATCGACGGGATCGTGCCGTACTCGATCTGGGCCAGGCACGGGCCCTTGCCGGCGGTGATCGCGTCGGAGAGCTGGGTGTAGCCGCCCTTGCCGCCTGATGGGATCTGCTTGAAGGTGACCTTGATGTCGGGGTGGGCGGCGTTCCACTCGGCGACGATCTTGTCGTAGGAGGGTGCCCAGCCCCAGAACTCCATGCTCACCTGGGAGTTCTGGGCCGGTTCTCCGCCGGGGCCGGAGCCCGGGCTCTTGGCGCTGCTGCAGGCGCTGATGCCGGCCGCGAGGACTGCCGCGGTGGCGAGCGCCACCAGTCTGCGGTTGCGTATGGTGGTGCCGTCCATGTGAGAGACCCTTTTCTGATGGGGGCGGGCTTACTGGACGGCCGGTGGGCGGGCGGGGAAGGCCCGCCTACCGGCCGGTGCTGAACTCCACTGAGAACACGGCCGGCACGGCGGCCAGCACGTCGGGCGCCAAGGGGCCGGGGCCGCAGGCCGCACTGCCCAGTCCGTGGTGCGCGTGGTCCAGATGCAGGTGGATCCTCCCGTCGCGGACGAGGTCGTGCTGGTGGTCCGCGGCGGTCAGGGCCGCGGTGCTCCAGGGGCGCACGGTCAGGTCGATGACCGGGTCGCCCGTGATCAGCAGGGTGCGGTCCGCAGTGGTGATGCGGGCGCGGCGCACGCGGTGGCGGTTGCCGTTCTCCTGCGGCCGGACGTACGGGGTCTGCATCGCCGAGACGGTCGACCGGTAGCGGCCGACGCGTGCCGCGGCCCGGGAGTCGCGGTACGCCTCGCCGGGGCCGGGGCCGAACCACTCGACCTCGGCGTCGGTTCCGGGCAGCGACATCGCGATCCCCAGCCGGGGCAGCGGCACCGTCCACGGTCCGTCGGGGGTGACGGCGGTCTCCAGGCGAAGCCGGGCCAGGCCCGTGTCCGGCTCGTCGCAGCCCGTCCAGCGGTAGACCACGCCGAGCCCGAAGGACGCCCCGGCCGGGGCGAGTCGGGCGGTGACCGTGAGTCCGGACCCGTCGGGCTCGACGCCCAGGATCTCGTGGCGCATCCGGTGCAGCCCTGCTGCTCGCCACCGGTCGGCCAGTGGTCCGCCTGAGCCGCGTACGTCGTTGTCGATGGGGGCGCGCCAGATGTCCAGCAATGGACCGGCCACCTCCAGGTCGCCGAACTGGAGCAGTGCCCCGCTGCGGGCGTCGAACCGTGCGGCGCCCAGCGCGAGGTACCCGTCGCGGGCGACGGCCGGCAGCGGTGTGAAGGGCTGGGGCGCCGTGGCCGGGGCGACCTGGGCCTGGCCCCAGGCGATCTCGTGGCCGGCCCCGGCCCAGGTCTCGTCGGCGGCGAGCACGGCGCTGACGGTCAGCCACACCTCGTGCCCCGAGCGGTTCTTGCGCGCGGAATCGAGGGCTGCGCGGACGTCGGCGGGCCATTCGACCTCGGTCGTCGCACCCGGGGCGGTGGCAGGCACGCTCAGGGCCCCCGAGCCCACCGACTCGCCGCCGTCCTCCATGGTCCACCGGAAGTCGAGGTAGCCGGTGTCGCGAACGTGGTGGAGGTTGCGCACCGAGATCCGCCGGTGCGCCGGGTCGATGCTGATCCGGACCGGCTCGATGACCTTCTTGAACTCCACCAGGCCCGGCGACGGGGTGCGGTCGGGGAACAGCAGCCCGTCGGCGACGAAGTTGCCGTCGTGGACCTCCTCCCCGAAGTCGCCGCCGTAGGCGTAGAACGAGCGGGCGTCGTCCTCGTCGGTGCTGCGGAGGATGCCGTGGTCGATCCACTCCCAGATGAAGCCGCCGGCCAGTCGCGGGTGCGCCTCGATGACCAGTTGGTAGTCGGTCAGGCCGCCGGGGCCGTTGCCCATGGCGTGTCCGTACTCGCACAGCACGGCCGGCAGGGCGCGGCGGTGGGCGTCGTCGGCCGGGTCGGCCGTCGGTGCCTCCTGGCCGCGCCCCACGGCGGCCAGTTCGTCCACGCCGATGTACATGCGGGAGTAGAGGTCGACGTAGGCGCAGCTCGCCCAGTCGCCTTCGTAGTGGATCAGACGGGTGTCGTCGCGCCGGCGGATCCAGTCGGCTGCGGCAGCGAGGTTGGCTCCGGTGCCCGACTCGTTGCCCAGGGACCAGACGATGACCGAGGGGTGGTTCTTGTCCCGTTCCACGAGTCGCGCGGCCCGGTCCAGGTATGCCTCGCGCCAGTCGGGGTCGTCGCTGGGATTGCGGCGCCAGCCGCCGGGCTCGAACCCGTGGGTCTCCAGGTCTCCTTCGCAGAACACCCAGAGCCCGTGCTCGTCGCACAGGTCCAGGAAGCGCCGGTCGGGCGGGTAGTGGCTGGTGCGCACCGCGTTGATGTTGTGCTGCTTCATCAGCAGCACGTCGGCCAGCATGGTGTCCTCGGTCAGGGTCCGGCCCGTCAGCGGGTGCCATTCGTGGCGGTTGACGCCGCGCAGGGAGATCGGCCGGCCGTTGACGGTCAGGACGCCGTCCACGACAGCCACGGTGCGGAAGCCGATGCGCAGCGGTACCCGCTCGCCCGCTTCGGAGACCAGTTCCCCGGCGTACAGGCGCGGATTCTCGTCCGACCAGGGCTCGACGCCCTCGACCACGTACGGGCCGGCCGGATCGGCGGCCACGATGCCGAGCTCGGGGACCGACAGCGACACCCGGTCGGGGGCGGTGACGTCGACGGCCAGGGTGCCCCGCCCGGTGGTGTGGTCGTAGGCGGCGCGGACGAAGAAGTCCTCGACGCCGCGGATGACCACGGACACCGACCGGAAGATCCCGGACAGCCACCACATGTCCTGGTCTTCGAGGTAGCTGCCGGACGACCACTGGTGCACCCGGACCGCCAGGACGTTGCGGCCGGGCCGCAGTTGTGCCGCGACGTCGAACTCGGTGGTCAGTCGGCTGCCCTTGCCGTCACCGAGCCGGATGCCGTTGAGCCACACCGCGAATGCGGAGTCGACGCCCTCGAAGCGCAGCACCGCGGACGCGGAGGGGAACCCGGCCGGGACGTCGAACGCGCGGCGGTACTCGCCGGTCGGGTTCCGGCGGGGAACGCGCGGCGGGTCGACCGGGAACGGGTAGCGGATGTTGGTGTAGGCCGGGGCGCCGTACCGCGGCTCGCCGGGCAGGCCGGTCATCTGCCAGCAGGACGGCACGGCGAGCAGATCCCAGCCGGTGTCGTCGAAGTGCGGCGTGGCGAAGTCCTCGGTGAGGTCGTCCAGTCCCGCCGCCAGCCGGAATCTCCAGTCGCCGTCCAGGGCGATCGTGGGCAGGTCGGTGGTGAACGCGGCGCGCGGCCGCAAGCGGCCGGTGCCAGGCGACCGGTCTTCGACGTAGGCGTTGGGGTCGAGATCGTTCATCAGTGGAGGTGCTTCCTCTCGGAACTCGTCGAGGTGACCTGGGGCCCTGAGTCGGCTGGGCGGGACCTGCTACCGGCTCCTGTGACGTGGGGTGCCGGTGAGCGCTCGTGACGCTAGGAGGCGCGGGGCGGGGCGCTGCTGGCCCGGACGGTCAGTGTCGGGCGCAGCAGCGTGAGGGCGTTGGTCGGCGGGCGGCCGGAGTCGACGGCGCGCAGCAGCAGTTCGACGGCCTGCTGGGCCATCTCGCGTTTGGGAAAGGTCACCGTCGTGAGCGCCGGGTCGATGCGGCCGACCTGGGCTATGTCGTCGAAGCCGACGACGCTGACGTCGCCGGGCACCTGGCGCCCGGATCGGATCACTGCCTCGATGGCGCCGACGGCCAGGATGTCGTGGGTGGCGAAGATCGCTGTCAGTTCCGGCTCCGCGTCCAGGGCCGCGTGGGCGGCGGCGAACCCGCCGGCGGCGTCGTCGCTGGGGCAGGTGAACACCTGGCGGTCGGCGATGGTCAGGCCGTCGGCGGCGAACGCCCGGCGCAGCCCGGCGACGCGGGGCGTGTGCGCGGGCAGGTCGGCGATCACCGCGACATTGCGGTGGCCGAGATCGCGCAGGTGGCGTCCGGCCAGGAAGCCGGCGTGCTCGTAGTCGATGGACACCACGGGGAGCGTGGTCGGCGGGTCGCCCTCCCAAGCGCACAGCGCTACCGGGAAGTTGGCGGCGGTGAGCATCGGCAGCTGCTGTTCGACGCCCTTGTCCCCCGCGACGAGCAGCGCGTCCACCGAGCGCGCGGCGAGGTTCTCCAGGTGGGCCCGGGTGTAGTCGGGGTCCTCGCGGGTGGTGGCGAGCAGCAGGTTGTACCCGTGGCCGACCAGGACGTTCTCCACCTCCTCGACCACCTCCGAGTAGAACGGATTGGCCACCGACGGCACGAACAGCCCGACGGTCGCCGTGCTGCCGGTGCGCAGCGACCGCGCCACCAGGTTCGGCGTGTAGCCGAGCTCGGCGATCGCCGCGGTCACCTTCTCCAGCGTCTCCGGCCGCACCTTCTTGCCTGCCACCACGTTGGACACGGTCTGCTTGGTGACTCCCGCGCGAGCGGCCACCTCCGCCATCGTCACCATGATCGCTCCCTGCAGCGTTTATCGATCCACGAAAGTGGCGTCAGCGTAGGCACCCCCGCAACAACGGGGCAAGGCTCCGTCCGAGTGTCGTGATCCAGCCGTTATGTAAGCCGGTTGAGAACCGCCCATGTCGGTGCCCTTACGCCGAACCGAAGCCGTCCGAACCCTTGACGCGTTCGGAAACGCGCCATTAACGTCCCCGCCACGCCGGTCTTATGGATCGGTCAAGGAAGTGAGCCGTTCCGGACCCTCCGCACACGGCGCCACTCGCTCTCCCCTGCCGTCAACTCGTGGCGCCGTGGGGCTCATCACGCTCGCGACAGCCCCAACGACCGCACCCCGCCCACCGGATGGCGACCACACTGCGCCGTCCCCAGGAGACGCCAGTTGCCCGAACAGACCTGGAAAGGTCTCGTCCCGAGGAGAAGACAGGCATGATCCGACCGGTCGGCGTCGACGCCGCGCCGAACACCGCCCCGCCGCGACGCACCTCGCGCCTGAGCCGCATCATCGCCACCGCTGCCGGCACCGCCCTGACGGCAGCACTGGCACTCACCGGCGCCGGCTCCGCCCACGCCGCGACCCCCGTCACGGTCCACACCTACGCACCGTCAGGTGTGGGCGGCGGCACGACGACCTCCCCCGACGTCGCGTCCGCCAAGTACCAGGTGCAGGTGGCCGGTACGCCCGTCGAGGCCGTGCAGTACACCGAGAACGGCCACAACTTCGACATCGCGCGCTTCGCCTCGAACTCCCGGACACCGACCATCACCGTCACGCTGCCCAGCACCCCCATCAGCACCGTCAACGTCTACCCGGCGCGCTACTACCCGTCCGGCAGCGTCACGGTGAGCTCGGACAAGCACACCCTCACCTTCCGGATGTCCGCCACCGCCGCGCTGAACGAGGCCATCGTCATGGTCAACGGCGACTCGACCAACGCCGCGGGCCAGCCCTACCTGGCGGTCATCAACGACCCGCTGGAAGACCCGGCGCAGCGTCCGGACACCACCAGCGCACCGGACGGCTCCGGGGTCAACCTGCAGACCGGCGTCCTCAACTTCCAGGAGTTCGCCAACAGTTACCTCGCCGCGCACCCGAACAGCGCGGCTCAGACGGCTCCCGCCGCGACGACCAGTTCCATGGCCGGCCGGACCGTCGACGGCACCGCGATCCCGGCCGGCCAGCAGACCTCGGCCGGCAGCCTGGTGAGCGCGACCAGCGTCAACGTGCGCTACCCCAACGAGCGCGTCATGGCCGCCGACGACGACACCTACGCCCTGCAGGCCGCGCTCCGGACCATCGAGGACCACCCCACCCAGCTCAACACGCTCTACTTCCCCAACGGCACCTACCTGTGGTCCGGACTCCTGGTCAACGGTCTCGACGGCAGCAGGCTCAAGGGCGGCAAGCTCAAGATCTACACCGACGAGGGCGCCCTGCTGCGCAACCGCATCCAGGCGTACATGGAGGCGTTCGAACCGGAGATCGCGATCGTCAACTCGAACAACATCGAGATCGACGGCCGCGGCGTCTTCGACGGCAACGGGGTGGCCAACTACAACGCCTCCAGCAGCGGCGACCTCCACGACGCCTACCGAAGCCAGCACCAGGGCGGCGTCATGGTGATGCACTCGTCGAACGTGACCTTCAACGACACCTACGAGCGCAACGCCAAGCAGTGGAACTGGGAGACCCACAGCGCCAACGACGTCATCTACACCAACATCAAGGCGCTCACCCCCTACCGGCAGCCCTGGATCGACGGCACGGACTTCGCGGGCGGCCAGGACATCACCGCCAACGGCGTCTTCACCCTCGGCAACGACGACGCATTCGCCTCCGGCCACTACGACCCCAGCAACGAGTTCACACCGCTCGCCTCCGGCGTCTGGAACAACTTCCACCTCGGCACCGCCGGCGCCGACATCCAGGGCTACGTCAACGCGGTGGGCGCCTACGACGCCGTCGCCCGCGAGCTGGGCTTCGACGCCAACCACTGGGACACCGAGGACTCGAAGAACATCTCGGTCAGCAACACGCTGAACTGGACCGTCGCCGCCGGAAACGCGATCCGGCTCGGCTGGCAGACCAACGGATACCGGCTCACCGACTACACGTTCGACAACTTCAACTCCGTGTCGGCCGCGGTCGGCGGCCTGTACGTGATGAACAGCCCCAACACCTACCCCCGCATCCAGAACATCGTGCTCAGGAACAGCTCGATCGACAACTCCCGCTTCACCGGGGCAGCCGTCAGCCTCAACGGCGGCGACGGAACCACCCAGACCGTCACCGCCGACCAGCAGGCGAACTGGGGATTCGCCCCCAACCCCGACGGATCCGGCGCTACCTACTCGTACACCAGGACCCCGATCGCCACCGTCACCCTCGACAACGTGTGGTTCTCCACCCCGAACACGACCAACACGAT
Organism: Streptacidiphilus monticola; assembly: GCF_042658505.1. Classification (NCBI taxonomy): domain Bacteria; kingdom Bacillati; phylum Actinomycetota; class Actinomycetes; order Kitasatosporales; family Streptomycetaceae; genus Streptacidiphilus; species Streptacidiphilus monticola. The sequence continues at coordinate 107,109 of NZ_JBHSQJ010000064.1, forward strand.
CACCGGAGTCACCAACGCGACCCTGAACAACCTCCACGTCGCGGGCCGCCTCGTCGAGTACACGAGCCAGTTCCCGCTGACGACGAGCGGGGTCAGCACGCTGACCACCACCTACACCGACGCCAACGGCCAGACCCGGAACGTCGAGCCCGGCGCCCCCACCAACGGCGACACCTGGGTGGGCGCCTGGACCGGCGACCAGACCAGCAACAACTCCTCGGACCTGACCCTCATCACCCGCAACACCGGCGACGGCCTGATGGGCGAGCAGTACACCACCGGAACCGGAGACGGGAAGCTCTCCTACCTCCAGTTCCCCCTCGGCAGCCTCACCACGGCACCGACCCGGGCGACACTCCACCTCACCTACGTCGGCCACCGCTATGCGTCGGTCCCCTCGACCGACACCGACCAGCTGCTCGTGCAACCCGTCAGCGACACCACCTGCACCGGCGGCGGCACCTCCTGCCCGACCACCACGATGACCTGGCAGAACCGGCCGAGCTTCACGGCCACGACCACCTCCGTCGCCAGGTCGGCCACCTTCAGCCTCGGCCCGGTCATCATTCCCGAGGGAGGCGGTACCCACCAGAGCAACGCCATCGACGGCCGCGACATCACCGTCGACATCACCCCCTTCGTCCAGAACGCCCTCGCCGACAAGCAGTCCACGCTGCTGCTCGCCGTCAGCGACACGACCACCAACCACGAGCTGCGCTTCGTCAGCTCCGAAGGCGCCACCGGCCCCGGGAAACTCACCAACGCCACCGCAGACATGGCCCCCGCGATCACCGTGACTCCCTAGACCACGGCACCACCAGCGCGAACGCGCACCACGATCGCCCCCAACCGCGCCGGTCGGCCCCCGCCTTCCGGCGCGGCGGCCTGGCCGGCCACCCTGCGCGAGCGGCCTTGCCGTGGCCGTTTCCGCACGAGCCGCGGCGCACCCTGGGAGTCACTTTCCGTGCCTGTCGCCGGAGCAGCAGGTCTCTTTCCACGAGGGCTACGAACCGGCTGATCACGACCGTCACGACATGGCCCGACTCCGGCAGGCTTTCGGGATCGCCACCCACTTCTGACGAAAGGTCCAAGGGCCCGGCGTGGACCGTTCGCGGGTTCTTCCACGAACGGTCCACGCGGTCCCGGTCAGACTCGCCGCAAGCCCTCAGAGCGTGAGAAGTCCCCGCTGGTAGGCCCTGACCAGGTTCCGCGGCACGAGGTGTTCGCGGCCGTCGAGGGTGATCGGGACGAGCGGGGGTGCGGTGGCTTTCCACTGGGCCCGCCGGTGGCGGGTGTTGCTGCGGGAAGTCTTGCGCTTGGGTACGGCCATGGTGTCTCTCGCTTCGTGACGCGGGGTCAGGCTACGGGGTCGAGCAGGTCGCGGAAGGCGTCGGGCAGCAGCTTCCAGCCGGATTCGCCCGCGACGAGTTCCTCGTCGGTGAGCAGGCAGGAGTCGAGCAGCTCGACGATGCCTTCGCGGTCGAGTCCGGCTGCGGTGAAGACCAGCTGCTGGACGCGGTCGCCGTGGACGGGGTGCCAGTCGAGTGCGGCGGCTGCGCGGCGCTGCGCCGGGTACTGCTCCCATTGCTCGTCGTTGAGGGCGGCGAGCCACGGGCCGCAGTCCTCGACGACGAGGCCGGCTCCGGCGGCGTCCCAGGCGAGCATGGTGTCGGGGCGGTTGGCGAGCCAGAAGCGGCCGCGGCTGCGGTGCGCGGCGGGCACCAGTTCCTCCAGGGCCGCGTGGAACCGTTGCGGGTGGAGGGGGCGGCGGCGTTCCCAGACGAGGGTGCTGACGCCGCTGTGCTCGGCGGCCTGCGGGAGCTGTGCGAGCGCCGGGTTGACGCGGTCGCGGGCGGCGGTGATGTCGAAGCGGCAGTCGGTGATCGCGGCGAGCGCTCCGGTCCCCAGTGCCAATCGCCGTGCGGTGGGATGGAGTTGGTGGACCATCGCGACGCCGGCCAGTCGGCGTTCGCGTTCCTCCGTGGCCCCTCCCCCGTGCGGGGCCCGGGGGACCACGAGGTGGTGGGCATACTCGATCTGATGTGCCAGCGCGTCCGCGAGGGTGCGGTGGTCGTCCGGACAGGTGTGCAGGCCGTGGTCGCGCAGGTCTTCCGAAACCGACAGATGGGCCACGAGCCGCAGCGGATCCACGGCGGCCAGGACCGCGCAGACGCGTACGTCGTCGGCGAGTTCGCGGCCGTCGACCTCGCCCTCGGCGATGATCTCGGTGACGGGGTGGGGGTCGCTACCGCCCCACAGTTCGACGACGGCGAGCGGATGCCGTCCGCTGCGGGCGAGTTGCCGGAGCTGCGGCAGCAGGTCCGCGCGGGCCGCGCAGCACGGGCAGTCGTTCGTCAGCGGGACGTCAACCTCCGCGGCGAGCGGCCCGTCAAGGGTGCGCAGCGAACGGTGCACGACACGTGCGTCGGCGTCGCGCAGGTCGTGGTGGACCACCACGGCGCCTGGGTGTGCCGCCAGGAGTTCCGCGACGGTCGCGCGGCGGACCTCGGCATCGACGCCGGCGACGACGGCCAACGGGAGCTTGGCGTGATCGGACATCAACGGCCGCCTCACCAGCTGGACTTGCGCACGCCCGGCAGCTGCCCGGCGTGGGCGAGGGTGCGCAGGTTGATCCGGGAGAGGCCGAAGGCGCCCTGGTAGCCGCGGGGGCGGCCGTCGAAGCTGTCGCGGTTGCGCAGCCGGGTGGCGCTGGCGTCGCGCGGCTGGCGGGCCAGCTCACGCTGGGCTGCCGTGCGTTCGGCGTCGGTGCTGCGCGGGGAGGCGATGGTGCGCTTGAGCTCGGCACGGCGCTCGGCGTAGCGGGCGACGATCGCGCGGCGCCGCTCGTTCTTGGCGATCTTGCTTGCCTTGGCCATCAGACCCGCTCCCCTCGTGCGCGGATGCGGGCCACGGCGGCCTCGATGCCGATGGTGTCGACCGTCCTGATGCCCTTGGCGCTCAGCGTCAGCCGCACATGGCGGCCTTCGCTGGGGAGCCAGTAGCGCTTGTGCTGGATGTTGGGGTCGAAGCGGCGCTTGGTGCGGCGGTGCGAATGCGAGATCGCGTGGCCGAAGCCGGGCTTGCGGCCGGTGAGTTGGCAGTGGGCGGACATGGCTGACTCCGATGCGGGTGCGGGTAGGACGGACCAACGGACCGGCCGCGTCCGGGAGTACGCGGCCGGTGGCCGTTGTCCTGACGCTACATTAGATGAAAACGACTTCCATTTCGCTAGGATGGGTCCCCAGCACACGCCGACGATTCGGAGGACGTCCATGGCCCGCAACGAACTGCGCCCGATCATCAAGCTCCGCTCCACGGCAGGGACCGGCTACACCTACGTGACCCGCAAGAACCGCCGGAACGACCCCGACCGCCTGGTGCTGCGCAAGTACGACCCGGTCCTGGGCCGGCACACGCAGTTCCGCGAGGAGCGCTGAACCCGCCCCCACCCATCACAGCGAACGAGAGGCCCTCATGAAGCCAGACATCCACCCCGCGTACCGGCCCGTCGTCTTCCGCGACCGGGCTGGCGACTTCGCCTTCCTCACCCGCTCGACCGCCACCAGCCAGAAGACGGTGGTGTGGGAGGACGGCATCACCTACCCGGTCATCGACGTGGAGATCTCCTCGGCGAGCCACCCCTTCTACACCGGCAGCGCACGCGTCGTGGACACCGCCGGCCGTGTCGAGCGCTTCCGCCGCCGCTACGGGGGGCATGAAGCCGCCCGCTGGTGACGCGTTCGGACAAGATCCCCGTGCGCGATGCCCGAAGGCCCCGGCAGTACTGCCGGGGCCTTCGGGCATCGTGGACGTGCCGCCGGTCAGCGGGTGAGTGCGGCGGGCAGGCGGGTGGCGCGGACGCGGCCCTGCCAGTCGGCGTGGACGAGCAGGTCGGGGCCGGACCAGGCCAGGGCGGTCACCGCCTGGTCATACTCGGTGGCCTGAGTGGGTGTCAGCTGTGCGCCGGGGCGTCCGGTGGTGGCCCGCCACAGGGCGAGGACGCCTTCGGCTCCGGCGCTGGCGAGCACACCGCCTCCGCCGGGCCGCCAGGCCAGCGCGGTGACGGTCTCGTGGGCGCGCAGCGTGCGCGGGCGCGTGCCTTCGGGGCCGGGTCCGGCGAAGTCCCAGACGGTGATGTCGGGGGCTCCGTCGGAGGCCAGCCAGAAGCCGGTGTCGTCGAAGGCCAGGCGGCTGATCTTCTCCGGGTAGCCGTGCATGGTGAGGTCGCCGATGGGGGTACCCCCGGCCGAAGGCTGGGGGAGGATGCGCCAGATGTGGATGGAGGCGTCCTGGTTGCCGCTGCAGATCCACTTGCCGGTCGGTGCGATGGCCAGCGCCAAGTGCGAGCCCAGGTAGGGGTATTCGACGACGGGTCGGCGGCTGTGCCGTTCGTAGCAGCGCACGCCGTTGTAGGCGGCGGTGGCCAGGCGGCGTCCCTCGCGGTGCCAGGCGAGGTCGGTGACGGTGCTGGGCGCCGGGTCGGTGGTCCACAGTTCCCGGCCGTCGACGCCGAGCACCAGGGCGCGGCGTCCGGAGGCGACGGCGACGCGGTCGGTGCCTGCCCAGCGCACCGCGCTGGACCAGGCACCGGTCGCGGCGACGTGCGTGGTGCCCAGGGCCCGGCTCCACAGCGCGTGGCCGAAGGGTCCGGCGAGGGCCAGGTGGGCTCCGTTCGGGGAGAGCCCTGCGGCCAGGATGCCGCCGGGCAGGGTCACGGTGGCGACCGGCTCGCCGGTGGCGGCGTCCAGGACCCAGGCGGTGCCGTCGGCTCCGGCGACGGCGACCAGGCCGGCCGCGGCGGTGACGGCGACCGGGGCGTCATCGACGACGGTGTCCCAGGCGGCGTCGGCGGTAGCGAGAGGGCTCATGCGGGCACCCCCGCGGTGGTGAGGCAGGCGGCGAAGCCGGTGTTCAGCCGCTGCCGGTCGAGGTTGCGGCCGATGAACACGAGCCGGTTGCGGCGCTCCTCCCCTGCCTGCCACTGGCGGCCGTTCTCGCCCTCCAGCAGCATGTGGACGCCCTGGAAGACGTACTGCCGGTCCGAGCCGGCCAGGGCGAGGATGCCCTTGGAGCGGAAGATGTCCGCGCCCTGGGTGCGCAGCAGGGTGCCGAGCCAGGCGTTGAGGCGGTCCTCGTCGAGTTCGCCGGCCAGGTCGATGCCGACGGAGGTGACGGTGGTGTCGTGCTGGTGCTCGGTGTCGGTGAGGAACTGCGGGTCGCTCTCCAGCACCCGGTCCAGGTCGAAGGCGTGCACGTCGAGCACCTTGGCGAGATCGACGTCCGCCTGCTGGGCGGGAAGGATCTCGGCGAGAGCGTTGATGCCCCGGATGCGGGTGACGACCTGGGCGAGCTGCTGATCGTCGACCAGGTCGGTCTTGTTGAGCACCACCTTGTCGGCGAAGGCGAGTTGCTCGACGGCCTCGTTCTCCACGCCCTCGGGCTTGGCCTCGTCCAGATGGGTCTGGACGTGGGCAGCGTCGACCAGGGTGACGATGGCGTCCAGACGCAGCTGGGAGGCGATCTCGTCGTCCATGAAGAAGGTCTGGGCGACGGGGGCCGGGTCGGCCAGGCCGGTGGTCTCGATGATGATGCGGTCGAAGCGCTCGCGGCGGCGCATCAGTGCGCTGAGGATGCGGATCAGGTCGCCGCGCACGGTGCAGCAGATGCAGCCGTTGTTCATCTCGAAGATCTCTTCCTCAGCGTCCAGCACGAGGGCGTCGTCGATGCCGACCTCGCCGAACTCGTTCTCGATGACGGCGATCCGCAGGCCGTGCTGCTCGGTGAGGATGCGGTTGAGCAGGGTGGTCTTGCCGGAGCCGAGGAAGCCGGTGAGCACGGTGACCGGGACGCGGTCGTCGGTGGGCAGTCGAGTTGACGCACCATCACGATGTCGTCGTCATTGAGTTTCAGCTGCCGTCTGGCCTGGCCCTTGATGGCGTTGACGCGGACGGTGTGTTCGGGCGAGGGGCGTCTGGGCATGGCGAGGCGGTCCCTTCTGCTCGGGCCGGGGAAAGGAAGGACGAGGGGGTGGTTCAGGGACAGGCGGTGGCGCAGGCGGCGCACAGGCCGGTGAGTTCGACGGTGTGCTCGACCTGGGCGAAGCCGTGGGCGGCGCCGGTTCGTTCGGCCCAGGTCTCGACGGTGTCGGAGTCGACGGCGACGCTGCGTCCGCAGGAGCGGCAGATCAGGTAGTGCCGGTGCTCGCGGCCGGGCCGGTAGCGGAACAGGCGCTCGCCGTCCGTGTCGCGGACGGTGTCGGCGCGGCCGGCCTCGGCCAGCGCGGTCAGGGTGCGATAGATCGTGCTCAGTCCCACCCGGGTTCCGGCGGCGATGAGTTGGGCGTGCAGGACCTGGGCGCTGACGAAGTCGTCGACGGCGAGCAGCGCTTCGAGGACCGTGCTGCGCTGGTGGGTGAGTCGGCCGATCAGGGCGAGTTCGTCGGCGGGTTGCGGCTGGGTCGCGTTCACGGAGGTCCTCGGGGCCGGGTCCCTCAGGCTGCCACCGGCTGTCGGCGGATGGTGGGTCGGCGCAGGTAGGTGGCGGCGTAGACGAGGGTCGCGGCAGCCATGATCGCGAAGCTGGGCGGGCAGCGCGGTATCCACGCGGCGGCGGCCAGTCCCGCCCACAGTTCCGCGACCGCGAGCCCGGCGGCGAGGGCCAGGCCCTGGAACGGGCGGTCCGTCAGCCGCAGTGCGGCGCCGGCCGGGGCGGCGAGGAGGCCGAGCAGCAGCAGGGAGCCGACGGCCTGGGTGGCCTCACCGGCGGTCACTCCGACCAGGACCAGGAACAGCAGTCCCAGGGCCTTGACCGGCACGCCGCGGGCGGCGGCGACGTTCTCGTCCACGGTGGCGAACAGCAGGGGCCGGGCGATCCCCAGCACGGCCAGGGAGACGACGGCGGCGATCAGCACCGCGGCCAGGGTCCGTCCGCCGCCCAGGCCGTAGATGGACCCGAACAGCACGCTGGTGCCCGCGTTGCCGTCGGCGGAGCCGCTGCGCGACGTGGTGTACAGGGTGAGGAAGAAGGAGCCGAGACCGAGCATCCAGGCGAAGGCGGAGCCGATGACGACGTCGTCGGCCCTCCCCTTGCGGCCGACACCGGCCAGCAGCAGCGCGACGGCGACGCAGCCGACGAACAGGCCGATCCGCAGGTCCCAGCCGGCCGCGAGGGCGGCCATGGCGCCGGTGAAGGCGACGTGGCTGAGTGCGTCGCCGGTGAACACCTGGGCGCGCAGCACCAGGAAGTAGCCCACCAGTCCGGACGCGAGTGCGATGAACGTGCCCGCCAGCAGGGCGTGGTGGAAGAACGGCTGACTCCAGGCGGAGGCGGCGGCGAGCGTGGTCATGCGGTGCCTCCGAGGGCGATCGGTCCCCGTCCGGCGCGCCCGGCGCGCACTCCGGCCAGGGCGCGGGCTCCGTGGGCGAGCAGGAAGAGCCCGAACGCGATGCTGGTGACGAAGAACCCGAACGGGTAGGGCCAGTAGAACGCCGCGACCAGGCCGGCCCAGGTCACGGCGAAGCCGATGCCCACGGTCAGCAGCAGGCTCACCGCGGGTCGCGCGGTGAGGACCTGGGCGGTCGCGGCGGGCAGCACCATGAGCGCGAAGACCAGCAGCGCCCCGGTGATCTGCGCGGCCTCCGCGACCGCTGCTCCCAGCAGCACCAGGAAGACGGCCGACAGCAGCCGCACCGGCACCCCCCGCGCGGCCGCCACCGCCGGGTCGACGGACGCGAACAGCAGCGGCCGGCCGATCCCCGCGAGGACGAGCAGGACGACGACGCCGGCCACGGCGAGCGTCAGGACCTGCCCGGTGGTGATGCCGAGGAAGCTGCCGAACAGCAGCGCCTGCGGGCCCTCCAGCAGTCCCTTGTACAGGGCCATGAACAGATAGCCGCAGGCCAGCACGAACGCCTGGAGCACCCCCGTCGCCGCCGACTCGGCGCCGTCATCGGCGGCCCGGCCGCGCCGGAGCCCGGCCAGCACCAGGGCGGCGGCGACGCAGAACCCGAAGTAGCCAAGGCTCAGGCTGATCCCGGTCAGCACCGCGAACGAGGCTCCCGGGAAGGCGACGACGGACAGCGTGTGCCCGGCGAACGTCTGGCGCCGCAGCACCATGAACCAGCCCACCGCCCCCGCCACCACGGCGACGACGGCACCGGCGCGGAAGGCGTTGACCATGAAGGGGTAGGACCACATCTGCTGGACGTCGGCGAGGAGGTTCCAGGAGAAGCCGGTTGACGTCATGTCAGCCCCCGCTCCCCATGGCGGTCGCTGTGGACCGCCGGAGCCTCCGGCTGACCCACGACGACCAGTCGTCCGTCCGCGGTGCGCAGCACCTCCACCGGGGTCCGGTAGAGCCGGGACAGCGTCTCGGAGTTGACCACCTCGCTCGGCGGCCCGCAGGCCGCGCCGCCTTCGGCGATGTAGACCACCCGGTCCAGGTGGTGCAGGATCGGGTTCACGTCGTGCGCCACCATCACCACCGCCACCTGCTGCTCGTGGCAGATGCGCCCGAGCAGGGCGGCGACCGCGGACTGGTTGGGCAGGTCGAGGGAGTCCAACGGCTCGTCCAGCAGCAGGATTTCGGGCCTGCGGACCAGGGCCTGGGCGATCAGCAGCCGCTGCTGCTCGCCGCCGGAGCACTGCCCGATCGGCCGGTGCGCGTAGCCGCTCGCGCCGACCAGGTCGATGACCTCGTCGACCCGCTCGCGCTCGGCGCGCGAGCGCCGCAGCGGGATCCCCCAGCGGTGCCCGTCCAGGCCGAGGCGGACCACGTCGATGCCGCGGATGCGCAGGCTCGCGTCGAAGCTGCGGCGCTGCGGCAGGTAGCCGATCCGGTCCCCGGCCTGCCCCGGGCGCTGCCCGAGGACGCTGATCTCGCCGGCCGCGGCGGGCTGCACACCGAGCAGGACCTTGATCAGGGTGGACTTGCCCACCCCGTTCGGGCCTAGCACGGCGACGAACTCACCCGCCCGCACCTCCAGGTCCACCCCGGACCACAGGGTGCGCCCGCCCACCTGCGCGGCCGCGCCGCACAGACACAGCACGGGTGCGGGTGCCCCGCTCGAGCCTTGGGCGGAGGCGGCGGCCCGGCGCGGGGCTGCGAGGGGGTTCATGTCGGTCACTTCCCGGTGGCCTGGTGCAACGCGGCTTCGATGCCCCGCAGTTCGGCGACCTGCCACTGCTGGAAGCTCGCACCGGCCGGGGTGAGCGTCTCGGTGACGGTGGCGACCGGGATGCCCTGCGCCTTGGCCAGCTTGACCTGGGCGGCGATGTCAGGGGTCGAGTTCTGGCTGTTGTAGACGTAGACCTTGATCTGCTTGCCCTGGATCTGCTGGTTGATCAGCGCCTTGTCCGCGGCCGTGGGGTCGGTTCCCTCGCTGGTCGCGTCGAGGAACGACTCCGGGGTCTTCATGGTCAGCCCCAGACCCTCGGCGAGCGGGGTGACGATCGACTCGGACGCGCCGATCGGGGTGCCGGCGTACTTCTGCTTGATCTCGCCGATCAGCTGGTTGTACTGGGCGAGGGCCTGGGTCTCGAAGGTCTGCTTCTGCTGGTCGAAGTAGGCGGCGTCGGCCGGATCGAGCTTCTTGTAGTCGGCGGTGATCTGCTCGATCACCTGGTGGACGTTCTCCGGGGAGTACCAGCGGTGCGGGTTGCCACCCGGCTTGAGGCCGACCAGGTCGCCGACGTTCAGCTCGCTCCGGCCGCTGGACGGGTTGGCCGCCAGCAGCTTGTCCGCCCAGGCGTCGTAGCCGATCCCGTTGACCACTGCGTACTGCGCCGACGCGACCGTCCGCGCGTCGGCGGCGGTCGGCTCGTAGTCGTGCGGGTCAGTGTCCGGGTTGTTGATGATGCTGGTGACCTTCACATGGTCCCCGCCCAACTGCTGGGCGATCGAACCCCAGAAGTTCTCCGCCGCCACCACCTGCAGCACCTTGCCCGTCCCCGCCGAAGCGCCGCTGTCCGAGGTGGACGCGGCCGGCGCGGTCGTCGAGCAGGCACTGACGGCAGCTATCGCCGCGACCGCCACGGCGCCCGCGACGGCTCGGGCAGGGCGGAACGGGATGTGCGTGGGCATGGCGGCAACTCCAGACAGGGAGGAACGGTCGCTGGGGACACCACCACGCTAGTTGGGAACGGTTTTCATATCTAGCTGAGAGCCGGTCACGATGAAAACCATTACCAAATCTTGACCTGCGCCGCCTTTGGACTGGGCGGCCCGCTACCGCGGAGCGGAGTCCCGGTACGGGTCGGCCGGAGCGGGAATCGCGGCCACCGCTGTCCCGTCCAGGGCGGGCTGCGACTCCGTTGTGCGCCAGGTGCCGGTGACGGTCACCCAGGCGTCGGCCGCGGGCGCCCTCAGGCCGCGGACGTGGACCGTGACCACCCGGGCGTCCGCCGCGCAGCAGGTGACCAGAACCCGGCTGAGCTTCCAGCTCCCGTCCCCGAGCGGGGTGGCGAAGCCCATCAGCTGCACGGTCCGGCCCCGCAGGGAGTCCTTGGTGTCCCACACCACCCGCGAGGAGAAGTCCGACAGGGTCAGCTTCAGCACCCCGCTCGCCGGCAGCGGCGCGAAGTGCACCTGGCGGGCGATCTCGCCCGACCCGTCCCGGGCGACCGTGAACGCGCCCAGCGACGGGGGCGCGAACAACAGCAGGAGCAGCGCCGGACCCGCCAGCGCCCAGGCCAGCCGTCCGCCGGGATGGTGGGCGTGCCCACCATCGTCATCGTGCTCGTCGCGAGAGTCGTGGCCCTGTCCGGGCCGCCGGTCGAGGACCACCGACAGCACGGCGAGCACGACCAGGAGCAAGCCGCCCAGGATCAGCATCGGGCGCAACCCCGCCTTGACGTAGCGCAGGTACAGATCGCTGAAGAGGCTGATGCGCAGCAGCGCGGCCCCACACAGGCCCAGCAGGAGCCCGGCCCGACGTCCGCTCACAGCAACCAGCTCCCCACCACCGCGCTCGCCAGCACCGCCACCACGAAGGTCGCGGACGTGAACCGCGCCGCGAACGCCCGCCCGAAAGTGCCCGCCTGAAGAGCGATCAGCTTCAGGTCGACCATCGGACCCACCACCATGAACGCCAGCCGCGCCGCCGGCGGGAAGCCGCCGAACGACGCGGCCACGAACGCGTCGGCCTCCGAACAGATCGACAGCACCACCGCAAGCACCCCCAGCACCGGCACCGCCAACCACGGCGAGCCGGCGAACGCCTGCAGCCACGAGGGCGGCACCGTCACGTTGAACGTCGCCGCCGCTGCCGCACCCAGCACCAGGAACCCTCCGGCATGGAGGAAGTCGTGCTGCAGGCCACGACGGAACGTCTCCCAACGGTTCCCGCTCGCCGGGTGCGCGGCCGCGGGCGCGAGCCGCAGCCACTCCGGCCGCCCCCAGCGCAGCCACAGCCAGCCCATCACCACCGACGTCAGCATTGATGCCCCCAGCCGGGCCGGAACCATCAGCGGCTGCCCCGGGAACGCGATCGACGTCGCCACCAGCACCACCGGGTTGATCGCCGGCGCCGACAACAGGAACGCCAGCGCAGCCGCCGGCGCCACCCCGCGCCGCATCAGGCTCCCCGCCACCGGCACGGACGCGCACTCGCAGCCAGGCAGCACCACCCCGGCCGCCCCCGCCACCGGCACCGCAAGCACCGGACGCCGCGGCAGCACCCGGCTCAGCAACCGGTCCGACACGAACGCGGCGATCCCGGCCGAGACCAGCGTGCCCAGCAGCAGAAACGGCACACCCTGGATCACCACGGCCACCAGCACCGTCTGCCACGCCTGAAACTGAGGATCCGTCAACATCGACGGCGCCTCCGGGGCCACCAGCACGACCCCCACACCGATGATCAGCAGACAGATCACCAGCACTCCGAGCAGCACCAGCCAGCCCAGCAGCCGACCCACCACTCCGACGACCACCGCGCCCACTCCAGGGCCCGGCGCCGCGTCCCCCGACGGCGCGGGCTCGCGCCGCGACACCGTGGCTGAGCTTCGACCCGTTTCCACCCTCACCGACCACCCCGACTGGACCACACCTGCGGTCGTGACGCCCGCAGGAACAAGCGCCCGGAGCATACCGGCCGTCAGTAAGTCGTCCGTCACCGTCCTTGCCCGGCTCTACGCGGGCGACACGACCGACGCCCACGTCCTCGCCCTGGCAGCAACCGCGTCGTCCCACCGCGGTGCTGCTGCGCCTGGACCCAAGGGGGGCACCGCCCTTCCGTCGTCGCCGGGCACCCGGGACATGGTCAGTGACAGGTGCCCGCTCCGCTGTCGGTGGAGCCGCCTGCGTTGGTCGGGAGGAAGTTCCAGCTGTAGGAGTTCTGCGACAGTGTCAACTGCAGCACCCCGAAGGTGTTCGCGATGCGCGAGACGCTGTTGGCCGCGGGGGTGTCCCGGATCGGGAAGAAGCTCTTGCCGCCGGTTCCCACGATGAACTCGGGGATGCCGTTGCTCGGGTCCGCGTTCCCGGCCCCGTCCTGCGGGGCGAAGCGCTCGTAGAAGTGGGCGTGGCCGTTGAGCACCAGGTCGGCGTGCTTGGTGTAGAGCAGTTGGTAGATGGCCTGCATGTCGGGCTGGTGGTCCTGGCTGCTGGAGTAGATCGGAATGTGCCAGTACGCGAGTACACAGGGCTTGGTCGTGGCGTTGAGGTCCTTCAGCAGCCATGCGTACTCCGGGTTGCCGGGATTGCAGCCGCCGATCGCCGCGCACTGGCTGTCCAGCGAGACGAGGTGCCAGGTGCCCACGTCGTAGCTGTACCAGGAGGTGCACTGGGTGGTGCAGCCGGGGGCGAGCGGGTGCGAGCGGTCGCCGTAGTAGGTGAAGTAGCCGGTGCCGCCCGTGGGTTGGATGGAGCTGCCGATGTAGCCGTACTCGTGGTTGCCCGGTGCGGGGTAGGCGATCGGGTTCATCGCGCCCCAGGTGGAGGTGTAGACGTTGGAGAAGTCGCTGAGGCTGCCCAGGTCGTACTGGTCATCGCCGAGGGGCAGCAGGTAGTCGGGGTGCAGGCTCTGGGCGAGGCTCGCGGTCGCGGCCTGCTGGCAGGAGCTGGCGGTGACGGCGGAGCCGGTCGGGCAGGCGATGTCGCCGGCTGTGACGATCACCGGGTCCCGGTTGGTGAGAGCGAAGCCGGCGCTGCCGGGGTAGGCGTCGGCGGTGGCGGTCACCGTGTAACTGCCGGACGTGGCACCGGCGGTGAACGTCGGGCTGACCGCGTTTCCGTTGCTGTCGGTGCTGACGACCGCGGTCGTGGAGCCGCCGGTGAAGGTGCCGGCGGCACCCTGCGCCGGCGCGGTGAAGGTGACGGCGACACCCGCACCGGCTCCGGCGATGTGGACACTGAGCGGGGAGGGGAAGTCCCTCGTGATCATCTGGGTCTGTCCGGATCCGCCGGTCGCCGTGAGCGCCCCGCTGCCGGTCCCGGTCGTCGAGACCGAGGGGGACGGCGACGGCGACGCCGAGACAGACGCAGAGGCGGAGAGGGAGGGGGACGCTGTGGCGGACGCGGTTCCCTGGGTGAGCACGAGCGTGGGCGGGGTGCTGGTCTCGCGGGAGTTGAAGACCTTGCCCACGGTGGAGCTGGTCGTCAGCGCGAAGGTGTAGGTGCCGTTGCCGGTGACGACGCTGCTGACGTCGGCGGTCGCCCACGTGGACGCCGTCAGGTTGGCCATGGTCGCCACCGTCGCCGTACGGCTCGGCGCGTTGGCGTACGTGATGCCCGTCTCGGTCCAGTCGCTGCCCGCCGTGGACAGTACGACGCCCGTGGCGCTGGTGGCATTGCTGTAGATCTGCAGCTGGGCCCCGGCAGGCGGCGAACTCAGCCCGCTCACCGTGAACTTGATGTAGACATCCGCCTCCGGCTTGGTGTCGCTCGGCCCCCGCGCCGTCAACGACGTACTCGTCCCGTAGTTGGCATCCGGAGAATCCGACACCACCGTCGAATCCGCCGCAGCCGTCACCGCCGTCTGAGAACTCGGCGGACTCTGCGAACCCGACGGGGAGGCCGAAGGCGAACTGCTGGACGGCCCGACCCCGTTGGTGAGGGCGAAGGAGGTCGCGGTCGCCCCGCTCGCCGTCGCCGAGACGCTGTAGCTGCCGCTGGTCGCGTTCGCGGTCAGCAGGGGGCTGGTCGCGACGCCCGAGGCGTCGGTGGTGACAGTGACGGCGGACGCTCCCCCGGCGAACGTCGCCGAGGGTCCGCTGCTCGGCGCGGTGAAGGTGACGGCCAGGCCGGAGACGGGGGCGCTCGCGCTGTCGGTGACGGTGGCCACCAGCGGCGCGGCGAAGGCCGCGCCCGGAGCAGCGGTCTGGCCGGAACCGGAGGTGGCCGCGACGGTCGCGGGGGCGGAGGTGTTCAGGACGAGTTTCGGCGGGGTGCTGGTCTCGCGGGAGTTGAAGACCTTGCCCACGGTGGAGCTGGTCGTCAGCGCGAAGGTGTAGGTGCCGTTGCCGGTGACGACGCTGCTGACGTCGGCGGTCGCCCAGGTGGAGGCCGTCAGGTTGGTCATGTTCGCCACCGTCGCCGTACGGCTCGGCGCGTTGGCGTAGGTGATGCCGGTCTCGGTCCAGTCACTGCCCGCCGTGGACAGCAGCACGCCCGTGGCGCTGGTGGCATTGCTGTAGATCTGCAGCTGGGCCCCGGCAGGCGGCGAACTCAGCCCGCTCACCGTGAACTTGATGTAGACATCCGCCTCCGGCTTGGTGTCGCTCAACCCCCGCGCCGTCAACGACGTACCCGTCCCGTAGTTGGCCGTCGGGGAGTCCGACACCACCGTCGAATCCGCCACAGCCGTCACCGTCGTCTGCGTCGCGGCCGTCCCACGGCCCGGCCCGAGGGCCGTCGCCAGGGCCAGGGTGAGGATGCCGACGGCGAAGAGCACCAGGCCGCGACGCGGACGCCGCCGGTCGGCGGCCAGGGCGGGCGGTGACGGTTCGGAAGCCGGGGATACGGCTGATGTGGCTGCTGGCATGGCGGCTCGGTGCTCCCTGGAGTCGGAGGAGGTCTGGGGTGGCGGGGCGATGCGTTGCGGTCAATCGTCGGGGATCAGTCCGCGTTCCTGGCAGGCGGCCAGTGCGGGGTTCTGCCAGCTCCAGGCCAGGCTGGTGCCGAAGGTCAGCGGGCCTGGGGCGGAGTTGGTCCACGTGCCCCGCACGCGGATCGGCGCGGAGCTGTACGGGGGCACGGTGTGGGGCGCGTGCACGGCGGGGTGCCACGCTCGGCCGTTGACGCTTGCGTGCACGCCGTCGACGATCAGCGGTTCGGCGGTCTCGTTGTTGATCTGGCCGGTGAGGTCGACGGTGTACGTGCCCGCGGCGAACTCGCTTCCGCCCTTGGGAGCCGGGCTGAAACGTGAACCTGACAGCATGATCGACGGGACGGAACCGGTGGGGCAGACGGCCCGCCCGCCCGGGCTCGCCGGGTCGGGCACGGTCAGCACGCTCTCGGACGGAGCGGGTGGAAGCGGCGAGGGTCGCTGGTTGGCCAGGGGCACCCTGCTGCCTGGGGTGGCGGCCCCACCCGCTTGCAGGTCCTGGACGACGAGCACGCCCGCTCCGACCAGCAGCGCACCCGCCGCGCAGACCGACCCGAGCCACCGCAGCGGCATCGTGCGGCGGGTCCCTCGTGCTGCTCTCCAGGGCCGCCTCATGGCTGCGTCCGATCCTGGGCGTCCGAAGCGTCGAACGCGCTGAGCGGCAGGCAGGACCGGGTCGGGCCGCCGCCGGCCTGCTGAGCAAGCGTCAGTTCCCGTGGGTACGACGCCGCGTAGCGGCCGCTGCCGTCGGAGTCGAAGTAGGCGTGGGCGTCGTAGGCGACCCGGTCGAGAGGGTCGCTGATCCACGGCGCTGGGTGCAGCCTGCCCCAGGCCCCGGGTTGCGCGTCGCCGTAGCCGGCGACGACCAGCAGCCCGTGGCCGTGGGCGGCGCGGATGGCGTCGGCCGCCTGCCGGCTGGCGCTCTCCCACAGGCGGGCTCCGGCCGTACCGGTGGCGGCGAGGTGCTGGGGTTCGTTGAGCAGGTCGTAGCCGTAGACCGGCGGCAGCGCGGTGACGGCCCGGCGCCAGAAGTCCGCGAGCGCGCCCGTCGGCAGAGCGGGCGAGCCCAGGCGCAGGGTGCCCCGCCCGCCGCCCGCCGCGAAATCGCCGTAGCCGTGCAGGTCCAACAGGACGAGCAGGCCGTGCCGTTGGGCCGCGTAGACGGAGTCGCGCACCCGCTGGACCTCGGTGGCGTCCAAGGCGTGGAACGGCACGGGCTGCAGGCGCTCCCACGAGACGGAGAGGCGGACCAGGGACACGCCCTGGTCCGCCAGGTAGCTGTAGTCGTCCTCGTTCTCGTAGCCGTAGGCGTGGGGGAACACCCCGGGGTGGCCCGCGTCGTACCCGGGTGCGGCCGTGCCGAAGGAGCCGGTCGCGGCGTCGACCCCGCGCAGCGGGCCCTGGTGCCGGGCCAGGACGGCGGCCTGGGCGCCGGCGCGGTCGAGCGGTCCGCTGCTGGAGGTGGCCCGGAAGACGGCCATCGGGTAGGCGGCGGGCCAGTTGGCGGCGGCCCAGGCGGTGACCGGCAGGCGCATCCGGTCGGCGGCGGTGTACCAGAGTTCGGCGACGGCCGCCCAGGAACGGGCGTCGGGGCCGGCCGGCCAGCCGACCTCGCCGACGAATCCGGCCGCGTGGTTGTCCCGCAGCCAGGTCGCGAAGGCGGCCATGCCGGAGAGGGCGCGGGCCTGGACTGCGTCGATGGCGCACAGGCGGGGCGGGGGTGCGCTGCGCCGGGTCAGCGCGGGGACGGCCGCGCCGGCGGCCAGCAGGACCGCGAGCGCGGCCGCGACGGCCGGTCCCCGGCGTCTGCGCCGACTCGGGGCGGACGCCGGTGCGGACGGCCGGGGCAGCACGGGGGCGGTGTGGGAGGGCATCCGGTTCACCGCTTCCCGTGCGAGGTCGAGGTCGTCGGGTTGGTGTAGGGGTCGACCCTGCGGACGGTGATCGAGTCCAGGCCACTGCCGAAGCTCGTGGCGGCACTCACGTGGGCCAGGGCCCGGCCGAGGGTGGGGTAGCTGGTCAAGGTGTCCCTGGACGGCTTGCCGTCGCTCTGCAGGTGCACGGACAGGTCGTCCTGCTGGTCGATGACGACGTAGCTGATGCCCGCCCACTGAGGCACGGTGGGCAGTCTGACCGCCGGGTCCACGTCGAGCTTGGTGAACCAGATGACGTGGGAGGCCGGAAAACCGGCGCGGACCAGGTCGACCCAGAGGCTGTCGTCGACGACGAGGTAGGCGGAGTGCGGGACGTGGCTCTCGACCCAGGCGAGAGCCTGTGCCTTGCCCGCGTCGCGGTGCTGGGTGCGCAGGTCCCGCAGCGGGTACTGCCACGCGTGACCGATCGTCACCCCGAGCCATCCGACGAGCGCGAGCACCGCGCCCGACCAGGCGAGGCGGTAGGAGCGCGCCCGTGGCCGGTGACGGTAGAGGCGGACGAGCCGGCCCCGGCGGCCCTGGTCCCAGACCCAGTCGACGGCGCCGGCCGCCGACAGCGCGGCGAAGGGGATCATCGCGATGACGTAGGGATAGGGCAGGTAACCCCCGCGCAGCAGCTGGACGACCTGGATGGCGAAGGCGAGCGCGACGGCCCGGGTGCGGCGCAGGACCAGCGCGGGCAGCAGGGTGACGAGGACGAGTCGCGGCAGCCAGGGGTCCTGCACGATCCAGCTGTGCACCACGGTGCGGGCCAGGCTGTGCGGGTCGAAGATGCTGCCGCTGCCCCGGCGATCGAACAGCTGCCACTGGATCGCGCCCTGCAGGCTGACGTGGCCGGGACCGACGAGCAGCTCGTTGTGGAGCAGCGCGAACAGCGGGTACGCGCTCACGAGCACGGTGAACACGGTGGCGAAGAGCCCGAGTTGGAACTTGCGGTTGCGCCGGTCGCTGTACTGCCACAGCAGCAGCACCACGGCCGGGAGGTAGAGCAGCGCGGTCTCCTTGGTCAGCACCGCCATGGCGAAGCAGGCCGCGGACGCGCCGGCGCCGCGGATGCTGCGCCGGGGCGAGGCCGCGAAGAAGAAGGAGGCGA
The DNA here is from genome assembly GCF_042658505.1 of Streptacidiphilus monticola. Classification (NCBI taxonomy): domain Bacteria; kingdom Bacillati; phylum Actinomycetota; class Actinomycetes; order Kitasatosporales; family Streptomycetaceae; genus Streptacidiphilus; species Streptacidiphilus monticola. Next base: position 125,180 of record NZ_JBHSQJ010000064.1, read on the forward strand.
GCAGCCAGGGGGTGACGATGTTGTCGAGCAGCGCGGCCCGGGTGAAGTACACGGCCAGCGGGCTGAGGGCGAACAGCAGCACGGCGAGCACCCGGCCGAGCCGGCTGAAGCCGAGCCGGGCGGCGAGCGCGTACAGCAGCGGGACCGAGACCAGCTTGCACAGGAACATGAACTCCCGTGCTGCCGCGACCGCGTAGGGCGCGCGGTGGAAGCCGTCGGTGACGGAGGTCCACAGCGCGATCTGGATCCAGCCCAGTGGCGGGTGCGCGTACCAGTAGGTGTAGTGGCCCAGGACGTGCCGGTACTCCACCGCCCACGCGTAGGCGGTGTAGCTGCCCTCGTCATCGAAGCGCGCCGGGGAGTCGTACATCCCCCAGGCGTGGACGACGCCCGCCACCGCGGTCAGCACGAGCATCAGCAGCAGGTCGACGCGGCGCCCGCGGACCGCCTCGCCGAACCGGGCGAGCCGCTCGCGCAGGTGCCGGCGAGCGGGTGCCGGTGCCCGGTCCAGGTCCAGGTCGAGCGGCGGCAGGCGGTCCGGGACGACGGGACGGGCGACGGTCAGGGTGTCCCCGTGTGCGGGCCGTGGTGAGGTCGTCATTCCGCGCTGCTCCTGACTGCGACCGGGACGGAGGCCGCGGCCTTCGCCTCCTGGGGGGCGAGGTGGGCTCCGACGTGCTCGGTCTTCTCCCAGCCGCGCTCCCCCCTGACCTCGCGCACGGCGGCGCGCAGCGCGGCGAAGGACAGCAGCAGCTGGTAGGGCACCGCGCCCAGGACGAGCTTGGCGTAGTCCCGCAGCCGGACCTCGATGCCGTACATGCGACCGAACTCGTGCAGTCCGAGGACCTCGACGACGAGTCCGGTGAGGGTCGGCGCGAGCGGCGTGAAGGTCATCAGGACGTAGGGCACCGGCGCGCGCAGCAGCAGCACGGCCACCAGCGAGACGGGCACGAGAATGCCGGAGAGCGCCTGGAGGTACGGCATGGCCAGGAGGTAACGCGCCATCAGCCGCCGGCCTGCCGTGGGCAGTGCGCGCCAGCTGCCGCGCTTGAGCACCTGCAGGTAGCCCTGGTTCCACCGGGTGCGCTGCTTGACCAGGCCGCGCAGGGTCGGCGGGGTCTCCTCCCGGGTGGCCAGCTCCGGGCTGTAGGCGACGGCGACCCGGGCACCGGCGGTGCTGAGCCGGATGCCGAGCTCGCAGTCCTCGGCCAGGCACTCGGCGTCCCAGCCGCCTGCCGCGCGCAGCAGGTCGGCGCGGAGGAAGACGGTGTTGCCGCCGAGCGGGACGAACCCGTTGCGGGCGTGGTAGTGCAGCCGGCTGGAGAACCAGAAGAAGTACTCCAGGCAGTTGCGCAGCGACCACCAGCTGCTGCGCAGGTTCATCAACTGCACACCGCCCTGCACCACATGGGCCTGCTCGGCGCGGAAGAGCGTGTCGACGTGGCGCAGCAGCGCGGGCGCGACCTCGTCCTCGGCGTCGGAGACGCCGACGATCTCGCCCCGGCACTGCGGCAGCGCGGTGTTGAGGCCCTTGGGCTTGTTCTTGGGCACGCTGTGGTCGACGACGACGCGCACCCGCGGGTCCTCGTCGGCGAGCATCTCGGCGACCCGGGTGGTGCCGGGGTCGTCGTGGCCGACGACGATCAGCACCTCGAAGTCGGGGTGGTCCTGCAGCAGCAGCCGGCGGACCGTGTGGGCCAGCACCGCCTCCTCGTGCCGGGCGGGCACGAGGAGGGAGAAGGACAGGCGGGGACGGTCCGGCGGCGGGAAGGGCATCTGGCCGACCGCCCGCGGCGTGCGCCAGGAGTCGAGCATCCACGCGAGGGTGGTGCCCGCGACGACGAGCAGGACGAGGCTGGTCGGCGCGTAGAGGGTCAGGTACAGCGCTCGGATCATACGGCGGCCGCCGGCTGCTCGCGGCGCCACGAGGGCCAGCCGACCACGGGCTGACGGGGCGTCACCCCGGCTTCCGCAGCGGGGTGTTCGCCGCGGACCAGGCGCGGGATCTCGTCCGCCCAGCCGAACTTGTCGGAGGCGAGGACCCGGGTCCGCACACCGGACAGGAAGCCTTCCAGGATCTCCCGCTCGCGCCGCTTGAGCTCGGCGTGATCAAGGCCGGCGATGGTCAGGGCGGGGGCGAGGTAGCGGTAGGGCGGGAAGCCGTACGCGTCCTCGGTGTTGGCGAGCATCTGGGCGACCGTCTCGGCGAAACCGAGGTCGGCCAGGCGCGGGGCGCCGCGCTGGATGATGAACAGCTCCTCGACCCGGGTCGAACTGCCCAGTCTGCACGGCACCAGCCGGTCGACGCTGTACTTCGGCGGCGGCACGAGCATCTGGGTGAGCGCGTTGATGCCCATGATGGGGAGGTTGAACCGGGCCAGCCGCAGGGCTATGGAACGGCCGCCCTTGGAGTGCAGCCGGCTCTGCAGCCGCAGCCGCCGCCACTCCTTCCGGGTCAGTTCGTCGGCCTGGACAGCGCGCAGGGTGTGCGCGCTGATGGTGAGCGGCTTGGGGAAGCAGACCGCGTTGCCCTCGGCGTCGACGACGGTCATGTCGTCGGACAGGAACCGGCCGCCGTGCTCGCGCAGCAGGCGCAGGACCGTCGCGGTCTTTCCGGTGTCGGTGTAGGCGGAGAGCATGACGCCGGTGCCGTCGAGTTCGATGCAGGCGGAGTGCAGCAGCATCCGGCCCCGGGACACCAGCACGTAGCGCAGCAGGGCCTCGACGATGTTGGTGTACACCACGTGCGGCGATCGGGCGAGCAGCGGACCGACCACGATCTCGATCGAACTGCCCAGCTCTACACTGAAGTTCGCCCCGAAACGGCCGAGGTGCTCCTCGTACCTCAGGACCTTGTCGCTGCTCCCGTTCTCGGTGAGCGCGGCACGTCGGCGCGGACGGCGCGGGCCGACGTCGCCCACCCGGACGGCGATGTCCACGTCCTCGTCGTCGACCCATCCCGCGCGGAAGAACTCCAGTTCCGGCAGTCGGATCTGCGAGCCGATGGTGACGGTCCCCGCGACGTCGTAGCGGTAGGCCAGGTAGTGGGAGCGCCTGCGGGTCTGCGGCTGCTGCCGCTCGGCGGACGGCGTGGCCTCGGCGGCCGGGTCGACCAGCAGTTGCACCGGGTCCCGGCCGCCCTCGGGGCCCGTCGCGGCGTAGATCACCCGGTCCGACAGCAGGAACCGCAGCGCGAAAAGAGCCACCAGGGTCAGCGCGTTGGCGCTGTAGACGCCGAGGTCGGCCCGCATCAGCAGCGCGATGAAGGGCAGTCGCAGCAGCATCAGCGCGTTGTTCATCAGCAGGAAGCGCACGCCCCGGCCGGCCGCCGAGCCACTGCCCCGCCCACGGTAGACGAGTACCTCGACCAGGGCCCAGTTCCACAGGGTGGACGCCTGGGTGGCGAAGGCCGCGGCGACCAGGTTGTGCAGGCCGAGGAGGTGGGCCAGGCCCCACAGGGCGCCGGTGTTCACGAGGATGCCGGTCGTGCCGACGAGGCCGAAGGCCAGCATCCGCCATGCCTGTCGCAGACGCTCCCTGCCGGTCGGGGTCCCGCTGCGGAGTTGTCCGACGAGTCGCTGGCGGCGCAGCCGAACCACCTGGCGCAGGAAGGTGGCGCCCTGGCGCAGCGACGCCTTGGTCTGGCCGGCATGACGGGGCTCGAACACGTAGGCCAGTTCGGCGACGCGCGCGGAGGGGTTGCGCAGCAGCAGCTCCAGTAGGACCTTGAAGCCGCGCGGCTGCATCCGGCGCAGGTCGACCGTGCTGCGACGGAAGGCGAACAGCCCGCTCATCGGGTCGGTGACGGTCGCGAGCCGGCGCGGGAAGGCGGCCTTGACCAGGCGGTTGGACCAGGAGGACACGAGTGAGCGGCCCGGCGCGGCCAGGCCCTCCCCCGTGCTGCCGGTGCCGGCGTAGCGGGTGCCGATCACGATGTCGACGTCGTGCCGGAGCGCCGTGGCGGCGAGCCGCACGGCGGCCTCCGGCGGGTGCTGCAGATCCGCGTCCATGACCAGCACCCACTCGCTGCAGGCCGCCGAGGCGCCGGCGAGTACCGCGCTTCCCAGGCCGCCGGATCGCTCGGCGAGCGAGCGGTGGATCCAGCGGACCGGCACGGGACTCAGGACCGCGGCGCACTCGATGACCGCGGTGGTGTCGTCGTCGCTGTCATCGACGAACAGGATCTCCGCCCGGAGCGGTACGAGCGCCGGGGCGAGCCGTTCGAGCAGCGCGGTGATGTTCTCCTGCTCGTTCCGGGCGGGAATGACGACGGTGAGTGCGGGAAGCCGTTCTTCTCCGGCGGCCTCGCCGTCCTTCTCGAGCGCGGTCCCTGTGTTTGTGTCGACTTCAGGGTCGATGGAATGCACGAATACCTACCCCCTCATGCCGAGGCCCGAACAGGACCTGGGCAGCGCAAAGCAGACATGGCGTCCGGTGGACGTCCAGGAATGCAGCCGCGAAAAGCGCGTTCAAGAAAAGGTGATCGGGAACGGCGCCGGCAGTGCGGATTGCTCCTGCCGCCTGACGCAGGCGGGGGTCGAGTGATTTCCCCCTGGGCGAAGGCACCGCTGCTTGGTGCCTGACGCTCCGTCACGCTTCATGTGACGGACTCATGGAAGCTAGCAGAGCACAAGACATGCTTGCTTTGCCAGTAAGTCACGAGTTGTTCACCAAAATGAACATGCTGAGGCGCATGCGACCACTGAGGCGACGAGCCCCGGCCGGGACGAATGGGTGGGCCCGACGATCTGTAAACTCGCTGTTAACCTTCAATTTGCAGTCTCATCAACCCCGGGTCGCCGCCCCATCATGAGAACATGGTGGATCCGGGGGTAGTAGATGCCGACCGCGTCATCAGCGCATCGGCAGCGCTGGGAATGGCTCAGGCGCTGGTCCTCACACTGGAGGGAACGCTGCGTCAACTCCGCGAGGAAGTCGCAGCCCTGGAAGAAGTGGGCGATGGCGTTCTGCGGCAGGAGAACGCCCAGCTACGGGCCGCACTGGCAACCCGAGGCGTCATCGAACAGGCCAAAGGAATCCTGATGGCCCGCCACGGCTACGACGCCGAGACCGCGTTCAAGGAACTTGCCCAGCGCAGCACGCACCAACGGACAAAGGTCCGGCAGATCGCCGAACGCCTCGTCCACGAGGCGGTAGCCACGCCCCTTCAACACCCCTGACGATGCCGCTCAAGCCCCTGACGGAGGTGTCGGCGAGGGCGGAGTGACGCCTCGTCAGCCTCCGCTCGGCACCAGCAGGGCGTTACCCACCTCCGTGCGGGCGTACAGCACGGACCTGCCTGCCCGATGCGCGCTCACCAGCCCGGCCGCCCGCAGCGCGGTCAGGTGCTGGGACACCCCCGCCGCGGTCAGTCCCGCCCGCCGGGCGAGTTCCGTCGTCGACGCGGGGGCGTCCAGCTCGGTGAGCAGCAGCGCCCGCGAGCGTCCCAGGACCGCCGCGACGGCAGCCGCCGGAGCCTTCGACCGCGACTCCCAGAGGGTGCCGATCCCCCGTGCCGGATAGGCGAGTTGCGGCGGGTCCGGCGGCACGACGCGGGTCAGCACCGACGGCCAGGCGAACGCCGACGGCACCAGCAGCAGGCCCGCCCCCGCCGCGCCGCGCTCGACCCGGCACTGCCGCTGCACCAGGCGCAGGCTGTTCTCGTCCCAACTCACGCTCTCGTGTAGCTCGTTGAGCACGTGAGCGGTGCCGTGCTCGGCCGCCTGCCGGGCCCGGTGGAACACGTCCGCCTCCAGCAGTCGCCGAATCCGCGCCCAGTACGGGGCCAGCGCCAGCTCCCAGTACGTCTCGATCTCGACGGCAACCAGCTCAGCGAGCTGCTCGGGCCGGACCCGCTCCAGCCGCCGGGGCAGCGGGTTCTCGGCAGCCAGCATCCCCAACTCCACTGCGACGCGCTCGGGGTCGGCGCCCCGGATCGCGTCAAGCTCCACGGCGAGCTCCGGAAAGGCGACGCCCGGCGTCGGGTTGAGAAAGTCCGCGAGGTACCCGGTGGCGGGGACGAGAGCGGCGAGCCAGCCCCGGTCGAGCCCGGCCTCCCGCACCCTCGGGGCCACCTGCTCCGCCCACGGGCGGTGGTAGACGGCGCTGTGCCGCAGGGACCGGTAGCTGGTGACCACCTCCCACATCGGGGAGACGGCGAAGCGGATCCGGGCAAGGTCCCCCGCGGTGAAAGCGAGTTCGGCGCCCACCATGACGTGCGCCCCCTCCGTGACGTCGATTAAGCCTGAGCTTAATCACTGGGCCCGCTCCCGGCGAGCAGCGCAAGCTGACGCCATGTCATCGCTGCGCTCGGTCTACCTGGGCCTCCCCCGCCCGGTCTGGACCCTCTTCGCCGGAACCATGGTCAACCGGCTCGGCTACGTCGTCACGCCGTTCCTCGTCTTCTACCTCGGTTCGCGCGGGGTGAGCACCCGTGACATCCCGTGGGTGCTGGGTGCCCTGGGCGTGGGCAACCTGCTCGGCCCCGCACTCGGCGGCCTGCTCGCGGACGGCATCGGCCGGCGGACGACCATGCTGGTCGGTCTGCTGGGCACAGCCGCCGCCCAGGGCGCCCTGTACCTCGCACCCGGCCCGGTCACCATGTCCGGCGCGGCCCTGCTGCTGAGCACGTCCGGGGCCACCGTGTCGCCCGCGGCCTACGCCCTGATGGCCGACTCCGTCGAGGCGGACCGCCGTCAGGCCGCCTACGGCCTGTTCGGCTGGGGCATCAACCTGGGCACGGCCGTGGCCGGTGTGCTCGGCGGCTTCCTTGCGGCACACGGCTACTGGCTGCTGTTCGCCGTGGACGCGGGCACGGCCCTCGGCTACGCCGCGGTCGTCCTCGCGCTGCTGCCCCGGGACCGGCAGTCCGCGGCCCGACCAGGCGGGGCGACCAGTGACGCCGACGGGGTCGGCTACGGCGTGGTGCTCAGGGACCGTCTGCTGCTGTCGCTGCTCGGCCTGTTCGGGGTCAGCCTCTTCGTCTACTCGCTGACGGAGTCGGTCCTCCCCCTCGCGATCCGCGACGCGGGGCTGTCCCCGGCGGTCTACGGCGCGATGGCGGCGGTGAACGCGGTGGTCGTGGTGGTCCTGCAGCCGATGGCGACGGCCCGGCTGGCACGGTTCCCGCAACTGCCGGTCCAGGTCGGGGCGAGCGTGCTGATCGTCTCCGGCGTGGCGCTCACCGGTGCCGCCCGTAGCCCCCTCGCCTTCGCGCTGACGGTACTGCTGTGGTCCGTCGGCGAGGCGGCGGCTTCCGGAATCGCCGCGGCCACGGTGGCCAACCTCGCCCCGGCCCACGCACGCGGCCGCTACCAGGGCGCGTTCGGCTGGGTGTGGGGCGTGGCGCGCTGCACCTCGCTGACGCTCGGCGTCGTCGTCTACACCGACCTCGGCCCGGGCGTCCTGTGGACCGCCACCCTCGGCGCGGGACTCGCCGCCGCGTTCGGCACGTTGGTGCTGCGAACGCGTATGTACGCGCTGACCGAGGTCGCCGACGCACCGCCGGAGGCAGCCCGCATGGTCGCAACGGTGCCGCTGCCCGAAGCCGAGGACGAGGGCGACAAGGCAGTGACTTGCTGAACAACGGAACGTGCGGCGGGTCGTCGAGGGCGGCCCAGCGGACTCCCCGGGAGGACCCGACGGTCCGTCAAAGGCGGTCCGGCGCGTGCGTCGTGGACGCTGGCGAAGCTGCCGCCGAGGTTGCGGCACGCGGTCAGCGTCCGGTTCCGGGCGGAGCGGTGGACCAGTGCGCGGCCTCCACCGTCAGGCCGTTCACTCGGCCGCGCCGAGGGCCCGCAGGCCAGGAGCCGAGCACGGGACGAGTGCCTGCCGGAACAACAACCGGCGGCCGCGGTCACTGGGTCCGGACGCCCGCCTCTTCACTACGGTGACGACGGCACCGTCCCGGGCCCGAGGCAATCGCGGTCGCCGGCCTGACCGATGCGCTGGTACCTGTCGGATCGTCAGCTCCCGGAGGAGGCAAGGGCCTGCACCGCGGCGTAGCCCGGGACCGGGGACGTCTGCGGGAACACACCGTTCGCGCGCAGGCGGGCGGCGGTGTCCACGGCCGCACCGAGGGCGAGCCGGAACAGAAGCGAGCCGAGACTGACCCGGCGCACACCGAGTTCGGCCAGACGGGTCAGCGAAGGACCGTCCGGCGTGGCAAGGACGTTGAGCGGCAGGGCGGTCGCGCCCACCGCCACCGCGATGGACGCCGGATCGGCCAGCCCCGGCACGAAGACCGCGTCCGCGCCCGCGTCCTGGTAAGCGGACAGGCGGGACGCCGTCTCCGAGTCGCGTCCGCCGCCCAGCCAGTGGGTGTCGGTGCGGGCGTTGACGAACAGCCAGGGCACGGCTGCCTTGACCGCGGTGATCTTCGCCGCGTGCAGGTGCGGCGCGGTGAGGCTGCCGTCGGCGCGGCCGTCCTCCAGATTGACGCCGACCGCGCCCGCCTCGGCGAGTTCGACCGCGAGGTCGGCGACCTCGGCCGGGTCGTCGCTGAAACCGCCCTCGATGTCGACGGAGAGGAGGAAGGGCCGGCTGCCGATCCGGTGCGCGAGCCGGAGTGTCTCGGCGCGGGTCTGTCCGGCGCCGTCCGGCAGCCCGGCCGCGGCGGCGACACCCAGGCTGGTGGTGCCGACGGCGGCGAAGCCGGCCGCGGTCAGCGCGGCCGCGGAGGCGTGGTCCCAGGCGTTCGGCAGCAACAACGGCGCGCCGGGGCGGTGGTGCAGTTCGCGGAAGGCGAGGGCGGCGGAAGCGCCGGCCGTGCTCATACCTGCTCCTCAAGGTCGGCGGCGCCGAGTCGGCCGACGGCCCCGGCGTAGTAGTCCAGCGAGCCTGCGACGTGCGCGGCGAGCAGCCGGAAGGACCAGCCCGCTCCGGGCGAGCGGTCCAACTGCGCGTCGCTCAGCGCCCCGAGGCGGTCGGCCCAGACCCTGCCGAGCCGGACCAGGCGGCTGCGCGCCTCGTCGAGGTCCTCCGGGGTGAACGGCGCGAGGTCGGCCGGTGTGGTGGTCGCCGATGCGTGCCAGTGGTCCGGCTGCGGCTCCCGGCCGGCCAGGCGGGCCTCCAACTCGGCCAGGTGGTCCACCAGATGGTCGGCGACCCGGCGGATCGCCTTGTGCGGTGTGTAGACGCGGTCGTCCACCGCCAGCGGCCGCCCGTCCCAGGCGGTCCAGGTCGCGGCGAGGTCCAGCACCCGGGCGACCGCTTCGGTGACCTGCCTGGCCGGGTTGTCACGCTCCAGCAGCCCGGTCGCGAGCGCCAGCGCCTGGGCCTGGCCCGGGCACCGGTGCGGCCCCGAGCCGAAGGCGAGAGTGGCCGGATCGGTGCCGGGGTCCGAATCGGACTGGTCACCGCCGGCGGAGACGTCCGACCCTGCGGCGATGACGTCGATCACCACCACCTCCCCGGCCCGGAGGTCCAGCCCGCCCACTCGGACGTCGGCCAGCGCTCGTCGGCGCAGCGCGGTCACCGGCGGGTCCTGCCGCAGCACCTCGGCGAGGAGGGCGTCCGTGTCACCTGGTGGGAGTCCGTCCGGGGTGGCCCGGCGGGCGTGTTCGACCAGTCGGGCGGTCGCATCGCACGCCTGCACCAACAGCCCGATCCCCTGGGCGGCGGCCTCCAGGTCCTCCGCGCTGTCCTTCCGGGCGGTTCGGGTGAGCAGCGACGCGACGGCTTCGTCGGCAGCCTTCACCTGAGCGGGCGTCAGGTCGCCGCAGAAGTATCCGGCGGAGACCGTCAGGACTGCGTCGGCCACGGCCTCCGGGTCCGGGAGGCCCAGTTGGTCGGCCAGGATGCGCACGACGGTGTGCCGGTCGTCCGCGCCGACCGCCGAGCCGGCGGCTGCCCAGCGAAGTTCGCGCGGGTCCAGGCGGGCGAGCTGGACCATCGCGTGGGCACGCCGACGGGCGTGCGCCTGTGCGTCTCCGGTGAAGCGCGCGACAGTGGCGCGCAGCCAGGCCAGTGAGCCTGCGGGCGCTTCCGCAGCGTCGGCGGCGGGCTCGGGGACCAGCAGCGGCTGGTCGAGCACGGCACGACCGTCGAGGTACCCGGGGACACGGGACGAGCGAGCGGACGGGTCGGAGATCGTCATGCGGGCCACGCTAGGCGCGGGATGCTTCGGTGCCCGCCGAACCGTGGCCGGGGCATGATGGGCCCATGTCCGCGCAACCTCTGGCTCGGCTCGCCGGGCTCCTGGCCGACCCCACCCGCGCCGCGATCTGCCTCGCCCTGCTGGACGGCCGCGCCTGGACCGCGAGCGAACTGGCCCACCAGGTGGGCGTCGTGGCGTCTACGGCGAGCGAGCAGCTGACCCGGCTGGTGGCAGGGGGTCTGCTGGTCGAGGAGCGCCAGGGCCGTCACCGCTACCTGCGGCTGGCCGGGCCCGGCACCGCCGCGCTGGTCGAGGACATGGCCGCGTTCGCGTCGGAGTCGTCCTCCGCACCCGCACCGCGCAACCTGCGCGAAAGCGTCCGCCGCAGCGCCGAGGCTCGTGCCCGGACCTGCTACGACCACCTCGCCGGTGGCCTCGGCGTCGCCCTCGCGGATGCCCTCTTGGCACGCGGCGTCGTCACGGAGGACGGCGGTCTGGCCGTGCCCGCTTCGGGCCGCACGTGGCTGGCCGGCATCGGAATCGACCTGGACAGGATGCGCCGCGGCTCCCGCCCGCTGGTCCGCAGCTGCCTCGACTGGACGGAACGCCGCCCCCACCTCGCCGGCGTCCTCGGCGCAGCGTTGCGCGCGCACGCGATGGACACCGGCTGGCTCGAACCCATCGGCACCGGCCGCGCCCTCCGGGTGACCCCGCCCGGGGCCAACGCCCTTCGCGACCTGTTCGGCGTCACCCTCCACTGAGCGCGGCCGGGCTCGAACGCTGATCGAACCGGAACTCCGGCGCGGACCGGGCGACACGGGCCGACCACCACGCGGGCCGTCCGGCCGGACTGCTGCGGCAGTCGGCGCGGTCGTCGCCCAGTGGCGTCAGCCCGACTGCCGGGCACGCTCCGCAGCACTGCGCTCGACGCAGAACTCGTTGCCCTCCGGGTCGTGCATGACCGCCCAGCCGGTGCCGTCCGGGCGACGGCGATCGTCGACGAGTGTGGCGCCCAGCTCCAGCAGGCGCTCCACCTCCGCCTCCCGGGAACGGTCGACGGGCTGGAGGTCCAGGTGGATCCGGTTCTTGACGGACTTGCCCTCCGGCACGGCGATGAACAGCAGCGGAGTGCCGCCACTGTCCTTCGGCGGCAGCACCACGGCCTCCGGGTCACCGGGGCTGTCGTCGTCACCAAGCGGCCATCCGGTCACCTCCGACCAGAACCGCGCCAGGGTGTAGGGGTCCTTGCAGTCGAAAGTGACAGCGTGCACGACAGAACTCATGGCCGTGAACATACCCGCCAGAGAAGCCCGTTCACGCGGGAAACACTCCGCCGGACCTCGACGCCGCGGGGCCCGTGCCAGGTGCACCTGCACGCCTTCCCGGGTTCGGGAGGCTTCGGCTGTTGACGGCGGAGACGAGTCTCGTCCGGACGGCAACCTCAAGACGCGCCTGTCGCAACTCCAGTGGTGGGACGCTCAGTTGGGTGGATGGTGAGAACCCGGCCCTGTCCGATCGAGGACGGGGGCCGGGGTTCGCGCGGTCCGCACAACCGGCTGCGGTTCAGCCGGTACGGTGACTCTCTCTGGCGTTGGTCCAGGTGCTGCTGGTCCGGAAATCCGCAGCGCGGACCACCACGGATTCATCGAACCCGCCGGGGAGCAGGGACATGTGTCATTCCTCTGGGTACGGGATTGAAGGCGGGCAACGTCAGACGTCGAACCAAGGTGCCTCCGCGGACACCAGGGCCGCCGTGACGTGCCTGCCGAGGCGGTCGGCCGGGTGCCGCCGCTGCACAGCAGTCGCCGGTCTGACGAACGCTCGCCGTAGGCGGGTTGCTACGCGTCCTTGGCCCCGGCCCGGGTCGAGCCGTGATCAGCGCGTCGGACGGTAGGTTGCGATGATCACCCCGCTGCTGGTCGGCTGAGCGCTGACCAGCTCCAGCTTCTTCAGAGCGGCGTCATCGGCGAACAGCTTCCTGCGGCCTCCGCCGGCCACCACCGGGTGGATCAGCAGGACCAGTTCGTCCAGCAGGTCCTGCTCCAGAAGCGAACGCACCAGCGTGGGACTGCCCGCGACGGTGATGTCCTTCCCCTCTTGGGCCTTGAGGTCTTCCAGCGCGGCCCTCAGGTCGCCCTTGACGAGCGTGCTGTTCGCCCAGTCGTCCACGCTCTCCAGCGTGGAGGAGACGACGTACTTGGGCGAGTCGTTGATCCACTTGGCGAAGCCGGCGTCCTCGCCGTCGGTCACCGTGGGCCAGTACCCGGCCCACTCGGTGAAGGTCACCCGACCCAGCAGAATCGTGTCGGCCTCCTCCAGCGCCTTTCCCAGGGCCGCGCCCATCTCCTCGTCGAACGCGAACTGCCACTCGTTCGGCGCCTGGGCGACACCGTCGAGCGAAACGAACAGACCCGAAACGACCTTGCGCATGCATCCTCCTGACGAGTGCGGGGGCCGTCTGCCCAGGTCCGGCCGAAGCGCACTCCGGTCCGGGCGGGCCACCCCGTCGGCTACGTCAGGAAGACTATGCGGGCGCCGGCGAGGAGGGCTTGTACAGAAGCGACAGCGGCTCCGCCCGGTCCGGAGTGCTCAGTTGAGTGGCGGTCCGGCCGATGAACCGGGTCAAGGACCGCGCCAGGTGCGGCTGGTCGAAGTAGCCCAGCCGGTGCACGACTTCCAGTGCCGGCACCCCCTCCTGGATCAACACCGCCGCCTCGCGGGCACGGTGGATCTGCCGGATCGCCCCCTGGGTGAGGCCCGTGGCCGCGACGAAACGCCGCTGGAGCGTCCGCTCGGAGACGTCGGGGGTCGCGCCCGCAAGCACCGCGGGCACGATCGGGTCGCAGTCGACAATCCCCTCACGCACCATGCGCCGCACGAACGCCTCCGCATTGTCGTAATCGGGCACGTGCCAGGCCGAACCCTTGAGCCACACGGAGTGGCGGGACACGTCGGGAATCTCCGCGCTGCCACCCACGAGCCGGCTGATCGGCACATGAGGCATCGAGGTGCCGAGGGCGAAGCTGATCCCGAAGAAGGTGGCGTCCCTGGGAACGGGAGCCAGGCAGGCCCTGGGTTCCGGTCCCAGCACGGCCGCCTGCACGTTGCCTTCGTGCTCCCAGAACACGAGCTCCCAATGCGACGCGGCGACCGACACCATCCGGCCGACCTCGACACTGCGGCTGCGCCACACCCTCTCGACGTAGGGCAACTCCGACGGCCGACTCTCGATCTCCAACCCCACCCGGATCCCCCCGCTACCGCCGACCGAGCCGCCCATGTGTCACGTCGCACGCACGGCCGACCTTTCGTCCCCAACCCGCAGGGGCTTCACCCTGCCAGGCCCGACGCCCGCTCAGACTACGCCCACGGCTGGCAGGGGATTGTGCCTGCCGTAACTACCGCCGTTGGGGCAACCGGCTACTTCGCTGCCGCGGAAGCCTCGAACCACTCCAGGCTGCACAGTCGGGCGGCCGCTTCAACCTCGGCCACTGATCAACCTCGGACTCATCCGCACCCGCGGCACCTGGCAACTCATTGCAGCCACCCCATAGCCCCCCAGGGCCGCTGGGCCCCACTCCTGACGCCCCAAAGATCTCCATGGGCTGACGTAATGCCGCGGCCAGGACAGCGAGGGGTGGCCTGCCCCAGTACGCTGGGCCTGCCGCCCCCAGGAGGAGCCCCGTTGAGCATCGACCCGAAGCACCTTCAGATGATCGAAGAGGTCCGCCGCCGGATTCCCTCGGACTGGAAAGTTGAATTCTCCGGCGACACGATCGTCATGCAGGCGTCGCCCACCGATATTCATCAGCGCAACCTCGCCATCATCCAGCGCCAATTCGAGCGCCATGCACCAGTCGGCTACCTGTTCTCCAACAATACCGACCTGTACTCCCCAGAGGTTGCAAAGTTGCGCAACCCCGACCTCACCTACTTGCCCGACGAGGCCATGACGACGGGAAAGAACACCACCCCGGCGGATCTTGCACTGATCGCCGTCGAGGTCGTCTCTCCTTCCAATCCCGAGAACGACTGGGCGGGAAAGCTGAGAGATTACCCCATCATGGGCATTCCGCTGTACCTGATCGTAGACGCCCAGCAAAAAACGGTGACACTCTTCCAGGAGATTGACGCAGGGCGGTACCGCATGCGTGAGGATGCAGACTTTGGGCAGGCGATCCACGTACCCGCCCCCTTCAATTTCACCCTCGATACCTCAGGACTTCTTCCATATTAAGAGGCATTCCGACGGGGAGGGCGCGCTCCGAAACCAGCGTCCGCTTCCGGGCATGCGCAGAATTTGCGCTGTCAGCTTTTCCGCGGAGTGGACTGGCGGCGGAGCTGCCCGGGCTCCCAGGAACCGGCGGAACGTGCTTCCTCGGGCGAGGGCCCAACGCCCGGATTCCGCAGTGGCTGCCCCCTGGGCGCGCCCGCCGGCAGGAGCGGGCACCCCGCGGCGCAGGTGCCGATCCACGACGAGGCCGTCGGCAAGGTGCCCTCAGTGGTACGCGCTGTCGAGGAGTCCGATGTGGCGTCGGTCGACATGTCGACCACTTCGGGACTGAAGCCCCGGCCACGGCCGCGACCTGACGCCCGGTCAGTCTCCGTGGGCTGCGGCTCTTTCGGCGTTCCAGCGTTCCAGCAGCAGCGGCATCTCGCGGCGGAGGAAGGCGAAGAGCTCCTGGGAGGCGCGTAGCCGACTGCCGGCCGGGGAGTCGGGGCCGAGCAGGGCGACACCTTCCGCGAGGGCGGACTCCCAGCGGGCGAGCACGTGGTCGCGGTTGGTCAGCGCCTCCTGCCAGACGTCGTCAAGGACGCGATAGCGGTCCCGGCGCGTGCCGGGCTCGCGCTCACGGGTGACCAGGCCGACCTGGACCAGGTAACGGACCGCCCCGGAGACGGCCGCTGGACTGATCTCCAGCTGCTTGGCGAGCTGTGCCGACGTGAGTCGGCCCGAGTCGGTGGCGAGGAGGGCGACGAAGACGCGCGAGGGCATGCGCGGGATGCCGCTCTCGGTGAGGACGGTCGCGAAGCGCTCGACGAAGTCCCGCATCGCGGCCGGGTCGGGCACGTCGCGCTCGGTGGCCGGGGGCTGCAAGGGATTGGTCGCCATGGGGCGAGGATAGCTCGATGGACAGACGATTCGTAACATTCACAAAATTGTGAAACCAGAGTAGCGTCACCCCCATGACAACGGCGCTCTCCGTTACCGGCCTGGTCAAGAGCTTCGGCCGGACCCGTGCCCTCGACGGGCTGGACCTCGCGGTCGAGCAGGGGGAGGTCCACGGCTTCCTCGGTCCCAACGGCGCGGGCAAGTCCACCACCATCCGCGTCCTGCTCGGCCTGATCCGCGCCGACGGCGGCGAGGCCCGGCTGCTCGGCGGCGACCCCTGGCGGAACGCGGTCGCCCTGCACCGCCGACTGAGTTACGTCCCGGGCGATGTGACGCTGTGGCGGAACCTGACGGGCGGTGAGGCGATCGACCTGCTGGCCGGGCTCCGCGGCGGGGCGGACCCGGCGCGCAAGAGGGAACTGCTGGAGCGCTTCGAGCTGGACCCGACCAAGAAGGGCAACGCCTACTCCAAGGGCAACCGGCAGAAGGTCGCCCTCGTGGCCGCGTTCGCCGCCGACACCGAGCTGCTGATCCTGGACGAGCCCACCTCCGGCCTCGACCCGCTGATGGAGGAGGTCTTCCGCGGCTGCGTCACAGAGGCCAGGGCGGCGGGCCGCACGGTGCTGCTGTCCAGCCACATCCTGTCGGAGGTCGAGGCACTGTGCGACCGGGTGAGCATCATCCGGGCCGGGCGGACCGTGGAGACCGGCACGCTCTCCGAGCTGCGGCATCTGACCCGGACCTCGGTGGAGGCGGAACTGACGGCGGCCGCCGACGGGTTGGCCGCACTGCCAGGGCTGCACGACGTGGAGGTGACCGGGAACCGGCTGCGCTGCCAGGTGGACGGCGAGCATCTGGAGGCACTGGTGCGGGCCCTGGCCGACGCCGGCGTCCGCTCGCTGACCAGCAGGCCGCCCACGCTCGAGGAGCTGTTCCTGCGCCACTACCAGACCGAGGCGGTCGGCGCATGACCACCCTCACCGCCGGGCTGTCCCCGCTGCTGCGGCTCGCCCTGCGCCGGGACCGGATCATGCTCCCGGTCTGGCTCTACGCCCTCATCGCGACCGTGGCCGGCACGGCCTTCTCGATCCGGAAGCTCTACCCGGACCAGGCGTCCCGCGACCGGTTGGCGGCGAGCATCAACGGCAACCCCTCGCTGCGCGCCCTCTACGGGCCGCTCTACGACACGCACTCGCTCGGCGCGGTCGTCGCCTGGCGGGCGCTGCCCTACGGCGGACTGATGATCGGGCTGCTCTGCCTGCTGCTGGTGACCCGGCACACCCGGGCCGAGGAGGAGGCGGGGCGACTGGAGCTGCTCGGCGCGGGAGCCGTCGGACGCGGCACCGCTCTCAGCGCCGCCCTCACGACCGCCGCCGTCTCCTGTGCCACGGTCGGCGCGGTCGCAACCGTCGTCCTCCTGACGCTCGGTGAGGCCGCGTCAGGTTCGCTGGCCCTCGGCCTCGCGTACGCCGCAACCGGCCTGCTGTTCGCCGGAGTGGCCGCACTGGCGGCCCAGGTGGCCCGGACCGGGCGGGCGGCCAACGGACTGGGCGGGGCGCTGCTGGGGCTGGCCTTCCTGCTGCGCACCGTCGGCGACGCGGCCGGTCCGCACGGCGCCGGGCACTGGCTGGTGTGGCTCTCCCCGATCGGCTGGGCCGAACAGGTCCAGCCCTTCGCGGCCGACCGCTGGTGGGTGCTGCTGCTCCAACTGGTCGTCGCCGCCGCGGAGATGACGGGAGCGTACGCGCTGCTGCTGCGGCGTGACCACGGGGCCGGCCTGCTTCCCGACCGGCCGGGTCCCGCGGACGCTCCGTCCTCGCTCCGCGGTGCCGCCGGGCTGGCCTGGCGGCTCCAGCGGGCCGGCCTGTGGGGCTGGACCGCTGCGCTGCTCGTCTCCGGTCTGGTGCTCGGCGCGATCACCGACGGGGTGCGACAACTCGTGGACGACAGCGCCCAGGTCGCGCAGATGATGGAGCGCATGGGCGGCACCACCGGGGTTGTCGACTCCTATCTGTCCACCTGCATGACCTTCCTGGCGATGGCCTCGGCCGCCTACGCCGTCCAGAGCACCCTGCGGCTGCGCGGCGAGGAGACCGGGGGGCGGGCCGAACCGCTGCTCGCCGGGGCGGTCGGCCGACTGTCCTGGGCGGCCGGTCTTCTCGCCTATCCGCTCGCCGGCTCGGCCGCGCTGCTGCTCGCGGGCGGACTCGGGGCGGGCCTGGGCACGGGTGCGGTCCTCGGCGACGCCGGCACCTGGACCGGCAGGCTCCTGGGCGCGGCTCTGGTCCAAGTGCCCGCCGTCTGGCTGTTCGCGGGATTCGGCACGGCGTTGTTCGGACTGCTGCCGCGGTGGACGACAGCCGCCTGGGGCGTGCTGGGTGTGGCCCTGCTGATCGCCTACCTCGGGCCCGTGGTCGACGCCGGGCAGTGGCTGCTGGACCTCACCCCGTTCACCCACGTGCCGCGGCTGCCGGGCGGGGAGCTGCGGACGGCGCCGCTGGTGTGGCTGGTGCTGCTGTCGGCGGCGCTGCTGGGAGCTGGTCTCGCCGGCCTGCGACGGCGGGATGTGGGGTGAGGCGGAGGGGAGTTGAGCGGTCCCCCAGTCACACAGGGCCGTAGGCCGCGGACAGCCTTCCAGGGCCACCTCGACCGCGCGGGCACTCGACGCCCCCGTTCCTGGCGAGCCGTCAGCTCACGCGGGCGACCAGGATCCCCGAAAGAGTCGAGCTGAGGGGCGGTTGTGCGCATTCGGTAAGGCAGCTGACATTCCGTCGAAACGGACGGGCCATAACTTCGCTGAATGGCGGACATTTTCGACTCGTACACGCCGGCGGACGCGTGGGACGAGATGTTCGAGAGCCCTGGCGCCGTGCGCCCGGCCTACGCGGCCGTGTTCGCGGCGCTCCAGCCGCTCGACGCAGGGGACCTGCGCTTCCGCACCGACCAGATGGCCCGGGCCTTCACCGACCGGGGCGTGACCTACTCCTACGGCGGGGAGGAGCGGCCGTTCCCGCTGGACCTGGTGCCGCGCGTGCTGGAGGCCGTCGAGTGGGACGGCCTGGTGCGGGGCGTGAGGCAGCGGGTACTGGCCCTGGAGGCCTTCCTCGCCGACGCCTACGGGCGGCAGCGCGTCCTCGCCGACGGTGTGGTGCCCTACCGGCTGCTGTACTCCTCTCCGCACTTCCACCGGGCGGCGCACGGCATCGAGCCGCCCGGCGGGGTGCGCATCCACGTCGCGGGCATCGACCTGGTCCGGGACGAGGCGGGGCGGTTCCGCGTGCTGGAGGACAACGTCCGGGTGCCGTCCGGGGTCTCCTACGTCATCGAGAACCGACGGGTGATGACCCGGACCTTCCCCTCCCTCTTCGCCGACCAGCCGGTGCGGCCGGTCGACGAGTACCCGCAGCGGCTGCTCGCCGCGCTGCGGGCCTGCGCGCCGGACGGGGTGGACGAGCCGGTCGTGGTGGTGCTCACCCCTGGCGTCCACAACGCCGCGTACTTCGAACACGCGCTGCTGGCCCGGCTGATGGGCGTGCAGCTGGTCGAGGGACGTGACCTGGTCTGCGTGAACAACCGGGTGCGGATGCGCACTACCCGGGGCGAGCAGCCGGTGCACGTGGTG
The DNA here is from genome assembly GCF_042658505.1 of Streptacidiphilus monticola. Lineage (NCBI taxonomy): Bacteria > Bacillati > Actinomycetota > Actinomycetes > Kitasatosporales > Streptomycetaceae > Streptacidiphilus > Streptacidiphilus monticola. The sequence goes on from NZ_JBHSQJ010000064.1 coordinate 144,011, forward strand.
TACCGGCGGCTCGACGACGACTTCCTGGACCCGCTGCACTTCCGGCCCGACTCGGTCATCGGCGTCCCGGGCATCCTCGGCGCCGCGCACGCGGGCAACGTCACCCTGGCCAACGCCGTCGGCAACGGCATCGCGGACGACAAGCTGCTCTACACCTACGTCCCTGACCTGATCCGCTACTACCTGGCGGAGGAGCCGCTGCTGCCCAACGTCGAGACGATCCGGCCGGAGGAGCCCGGACGGCTGGAGGAGGTGCTGGACCAGCTGGACCGGCTGGTGCTCAAGCCGGTGGACGGAGCCGGGGGCAAGGGCATCGTCATCGGGCCCAAGGCGGAGCGGCCACGCCTGGCGGCCCTGGCCAAGGAGGTGGCCGCCGACCCGCGCGGCTGGATCGCGCAGCGGCCGGTGGCGCTGTCCACCTCGCCCACCCTCTCCCGCAGCTCGGACGGTCGCGACGTGCTGGCGCCCCGCCACATCGACCTGCGCCCCTTCGCGGTCCACGACGGCAGGGACGTCTGGCTGCTGCCCGGCGGGCTGACCCGGGTGGCGCTCGGCGAGGGCAACCTCATCGTCAACTCCAGCCAGGGCGGCGGCTCGAAGGACACCTGGGTACTTCCGGGACCGCGGGTGCCCACCCTGGAGGAAACGATTCAGCAGGCGGCGCCGCAGCCGGATGTCCCGGTCGCCGTACAGGACGTGAGCCCCCGTCAGCTCGGCCCGGGCAGCCAGGCCGTCCGCACCCAGGAGGAGGCGCAGCAGCAGTGACCGTCGCCGACACCATGCTCTCCCGCATCGCCGAGTCGCTGTTCTGGCTCGGCCGCTACGTCGAGCGGGCGGACGACACCGCGCGCATCCTCGACGCCTACCTGCACCGGCTGCTGGAGGACCCCTGGAGCGACGAGGACGCCGCCTGCCGTTCGCTGCACGCGATCCTCGGCGTCGTCGTCGGGCCGGACCAGCCCTGCTCGATGGACTCGGTGCTGGCCCGGCTGGCCTTCGACGCCGTCAGCCCCGGCTCCATCGAGGGCGCCCTCGCGGCGGCCCGGCAGAACGCGCTGACGGCCCGTGAGGTCGTCTCCACCGAGATGTGGGAGACCCTCAACTCCACCTGGCACCAGCTCGGCGAGCAGCGCGCCGCCGCCCGCCGCACCGGGCCGGGCGCCTACCTGGGGCTGGTCCGGCGCCGGGCCGCGCTCTTCTTCGGGCTGGCCGACTCCACCATGAACCGCGACGACGGCTGGCGCTTCGTCGTCCTGGGCCGCAGCCTCGAAAGGGTCGACATGACCGCCCGACTGCTCGCCGTCCGGGTGCTGGCCGCGCTGCACGCGCCGGACTGGCCCACCCTGCTCGGCGCGAGCGGTGCGGACGAGGCCTTCCGCCGCGCCCACGGCGCGGGCGGCGACCCGGCGGAGGCGGCGGCGTTCCTGCTGCTGGACCGGGGCTTCCCGCGGTCGGTGCTGCACGCGCTGACGACGGCGGAGGAGTGCCTGGCCGAGCTGGGCGGGGCCGCCGGCGGCGCCCCGGCCTTCCAGCGTCCGGAGCCCGCCCGGCTGGCCGTGGGCCGGATGCGCACCCGGCTCGAGTACCTGGACGCCCGCGAACTGGACCGGCTTCCGGCGCTGCTGCGCGGGCTGCAACTCGCCTGCGGCGAGGCCACCCGGGCGGTGGCCGAGCGCTACTTCCCCTACGACGGCCCGGTGGAGTGGTCGTTGCAGTTCGCCCAGGGCGAGTACGGACCGGCGGAGACGAGCGAGGCGGGAGCGTGAGCACGATGGGCAGCAGACTGCGGATCAGGCACGTGACGCGGGTCGGCTACGCGGCCCCCGCCAGTTCCTCCTACAACGAGCTGCGGATGACCCCGCCCACGCTGCCGACGCAGACCGTGCTGGACGCCAGGGTGACCGTCAAACCGCATGCCCCGGTGTGGAGTTACTGGGACTACTGGGGCACCCAGGTGTCGGTGTTCGACCTGCCGGAGCAGCACACCGTGCTGGAGGTCGAGGCCGGCAGCCTGGTCGAGACGGCGCCGCCCGCGCCGCTGGCGGCACCGCCGAGCCGGGAGCTGATCGCCGCGGAGGCGGCGGACTCCCGGCTGACCGAGTACCTGAGCCCCACCCCGCGCACCACCGTCCCCGACCGGCTGGCCGCGCTGGCCCGGCAGACCACCGCGGGGCTGGACGCGCACGAGGCGGCCGCCGCGGTCGTCGACCTGGTCCGCGGGCGGGTCACCTACACCCCCGGAAGCACCGGCGTGCACAGCGGCGCCCTGGACGTCTGGGAGCAGGGGGCCGGAGTGTGCCAGGACTTCGCCCACCTGACCGCCGCGCTGCTTCGGGCGTCCGGCCTTCCGGCCCGGTACGTCTCCGGCTATCTGCATCCGCAGTCCGAGGCGGAACGCGGCCGCCCGGTGGAGGGGCAGTCGCATGCCTGGGTCGAGTACTGGGCCGGGGAGTGGGTGGGCCAGGACCCCACCAACGGCACCCGGCCCGGTGAGTCGCACGTGGTCGTCGCCCGGGGGCGGGAGTACGGGGACGTGCCCCCGCACAAGGGCGTCTACCACGGCCCACCGGGGGAACAGCCGTTCGTCCGGGTCGAGTTCACGCGCCTGTCCTGAGCCTGCGTCGCGCTCCGCGAGCTTTCGGACGTCGGCCGTCGGTCCCGTCGGTCGTCGTGGCGTGACCGTCGGGCCCGGCCGGTGCGGCTCCGAACCGGAGCGGGGATCCGAGCGCGGCGGAAGCCCGCCGACGGCCGGGAGGAGGCGCCTGCGGGCCGCCCCTCCCGGCCGTGATCAGACCGTGCCGTGCGCGGGCGAGTGCTTGACCGCCTCCGGAATCGGGGCGTCCGTGCGCAGCGCCTGCCAGAGCTCGTCGTCCAGCTTCCGGACGGGGACGACGCGGTTGGGGTTCTTGACGTCGTAGGCGACCGGGAGCTGGACGGTCTGCAGATGGGCGGAGTTGAGGCCCTGCATGCTCTTGGCGAAGTCGAGCAGGCTGGTGAGCGAGCCGAGGTCGGAGTCGGTGGTGATCGCCTTGGTGGCGGCGTCGCCGATCCGGTACAGCTTGACCGGATCGCTGAGCGACTTCTGCTTCTGGATCTGCGAGAGGACGGAGATCAGGAACTTCTGCTGCAGCTGGATCCGGCCGAGGTCGCTGCCGTCGCCCACGCTGTAGCGGGTCCGGACGAAGGCCAGGGACTGAGTGCCGTTCAACTTGCTGGTGCCGGCCGGGATGTCGAGGCCGGAGTGCTTGTCGTCGATGGCCTTGTCGACGGTGATGTCCACGCCGCCCATGGCGTCGACGAGGCTCTTGAAGCCGCTGAAGTCGATCTCGACGTAGTGGTCGATCCGGATGTCGGTCATCTTCTCGATGGTCTTCACCACACAGGGCGGACCGCCGGTGCTGAACACCGAGTTGAACATGACCAGGTGGGCCGCGGCCACGTGCCGACCCGTCTCCGAGGTGCAGGACGGGCGGTCGACCAGGGTGTCGCGGGGAATGCTGACGACGGTCGCCCTCTTGCGGCCGGCCGGGATGTGGACCAGCATCGCGGTGTCCGAGCGGGCGCCGATGTACTCGTGGTCGTTGATCACGTCGCCGTTGAGGCCGGAGCGCGAGTCGGAGCCGAGCAGCAGGATGTCCTGTGCGCCGGTGGGGAGTTGGGCCGGTCGGTCGTTGCCGAGGGCCTTCTTGATGTCGACCGTCCTGATGTTGCCGTCGAGGTGTGAGTAGGCCCACACCCCGAGGCCGCCGCCCACCACGACGACGCCGAGCGCACCCCAGGCGATGCCTCTGCGTATCTTCTGTCCCCTGGTGCGCGTTTTGCCCTGGCCTGTTGCCATTCGAGCTGCTCCTCCTGACGTGAACTTCTTGGCCGCCTCTCACCCGAGGTGGCTCGTTTGTGTGCGACTCCTGGCCGCACAGGGCATCTCAGCTGCTGATTTGCAGCTTGCAACGGCCGAAGGGATGTGTACGCTAATGCCCTCGTACGATGTTCACCAAATCTTCAACTGACATTGGTGGCATGTACACCTGCGGCATTCACATGGAGAACGGAGGGGGACCTGGTGAGCGGGCGCGTCAACCCCGAAGCCACTTCGGTCGTCTCCGTCTACCGCAAGGTGCTGCCCGTGGCGGTCCGTCGGGGCATCGCGGGCCGGGTGCCCGTCGAACTCCGCAGCACCGTCAAGGACTCGGCGGCCGTGGTGTCAAGTGCGCGCGCCAGAGCCATGGTTCGGCTGTCCGGAGGCAGCCGTAGGGCCAAGGGCAGGCACAGCGCGGCCGCGGTCCGGCGCACCCTCTGGTACCAGGGGCGAGTGGTCCGCGCCGAGCGCGGCGAGGCGCCGGTGGCCTGGGAGGTGCGCGCCCGCGCCTTCGACCGCGTCGTCGACGCCCTGGAAACGGCCCGCGTGACGCACTTCGCCGTCCGTTCCGGCCGCAGCTCGACGCCCGTACTGGCGGTGCCCGCGGACGAGCGGCCCGCCGCCGAGTCGGCGCTGCGCGCCGCACTCGCATCCGGCGCCGGCCACGTCGGGCCCGCCACGACCCAGGGCCACGACATGGTCCCCGGCGGCGCCCAGGCGAGTTGGCGGCGCCTGCGCGGCCACTCCGCGGTCCGGGTCGCCTGGTACGTCTGCGACCCCAGCGAGCAGTTGGTGCACGGCCCCGAGGCCGGCGTCGAAATCGAGTTCTGGTCCGAGGAGGACGGCGAACTGGTGGCGCCGCGCCCCAACCGCGTGATCACCCGCGTCCCGAGCGGAACCGGACTGGTCACCGTGGGCCGCCCGCTGTTCACCTCCGCCCGGACCCCGGGGGACGGCGGCGGCGTCGCCACTCTGCCCGAGTTCGCCGGCTGGCTGCCCGAGGACCACCCCTTCCCCGTCGACGTCGTCTACACCTGGGTGGACGACAGCGACCCGGTGTGGCGGGCCGCGCGGGACCGGGCCCGCGGTCAAGGCGGGGGGCGCCTGCACGAACAGGCCGCCAACGACTCCCGGTTCACCAGCCACGACGAACTGCGCTACTCGCTGCGCTCGATCCACCAGTACGCGCCCTGGGTACGCCGTATCCACCTGGTGACCGCCGGCCAGCGTCCGGTCTGGCTCAACACCGACCACCCGGACATCCGGGTGGTCGACCACCGTGAGATCTTCTCCGACCCCGACGCGCTCCCGACGTTCAACTCGCACGCCATCGAAAGCCAGCTGCACCACATCGACGGGCTCGCCGAGCACTTCCTCTACCTCAACGACGACGTGCTCTTCGGCCGCCTGGTCTCCCCCGACCTGTTCTTCCACTCGAACGGGCTGACCAAGTTCTTCCCGTCCAACGCCCTGATCCCGCACGGCCGTCCGGCGGCCGAGGACCTGCCCGTCAACGCGGCGGGCAAGAACACCCGTGGGCTGATCGCCCAGCACTTCGGCACGGTGGTCTCGCAGAAGATGAAGCACACCCCGCACGCGCTGCGCCGCAGCGTGCTCGCCGAGATCGAGCAGGTCTACGCCGACGACCACCGCCGCACGCAGTTCTCCCGCTTCCGTTCGCCCGGCGACCTGTCCGTGACGTCCTCGCTGCACCATTACTACGCGTACCACACGGCCCGCGCCACCATCGGCCGGATCCGCTACGACTACGTCGACCTGTCCGACCGGGCCGCCCAGCGCCGGATGAACCGCATCCTGGCCGCCCGTTCGCTGGACACCTTCTGCATCAACGACACCGTCGTCACCGAGGACCGCGGCCGCCGCGGCGAGGCGCTGCGGCAGTTCCTGGGCGCCTACTTCCCGGTGCCCAGCCCCTACGAACTCCCCGGCGGCGGCGCGCCCGTGGAGCCGACGGCTCTGGTCCGCGACCACGAGTGGAGCGTGACGGCATGAACGCCGCCCGTCTGCGCGGAAGGCTGCTGACCTGGCGCGCCGCAGTCCGCGACCGCTGGCTGGTGCCACGGCGGACCCGGCATGGTGCGGTGGTCAGCTACGCCGCCGTGCTCGACGGACACACCCTCAACCTGTGCGTGCTGCTGCCGGCGGAAACCCCGGGCGACGCGGCCGAAGTGACGTTTCGTCAGGGCCGGCGGCGCCTGCACGCTCCCGCCCGGATCCGGCGCACCGCCGACGGCCGCCTCCAGGCCGAGGCCGCCGTGCTGCTCGGCGCCGGACTGGGTGGGCTGCCCGTGGACGCGGGACGCTGGAAGGCCGGCCTGCTGCTGGGCGGCAGCCGACGGCTGCCGCTGGTGCTGCCCGAGCCCACCGGGCCCCAGCACGGTCTCACCCGGCAGCAGGCGGGGTCCGTGATGACGGGCCTGCGCCACCGCATCGGACGCACCACCTTCGGCACCCTGCGGCTTCACGTCTCGCCACTGCGCCCCAGCGCCGAGGTGGTCCAGGTGCATCTCGACCTCAGCGGCGTCCAGGTGGACTTCCGGGTCGTCGGCGACACCGCGGCCGAGGGCGAGGTGGAGTTCGTCGCCCGGGGGCGCACCCTGCGGATCCGGCCGCAGCGCCTCGGGGATCGCCTGCTGCGCGTGGCCGCGCCGCTGACGGCGATGACGCCGGCGCGCCGGCGACCCGAGCACTGGGACGTCGTGTTCTGCGCCGCCGACGGACGCCGGCTGCGACTCGGCCACCGGCTGCACGACCTGCACGACCCGGCACGCGTCCGGACACAGGCGCGGACCGCGGTGGCCGCGCCGGGCGCGGCGCCCCTGGTCGTCGAGCCCCGCTACACGCCCGCAGCCAACTTCCGCATCACCTGCAGTCGAATGACCGAGACCCCCTGAGAACATGAAGATCACCTTTTTGCTCGTCGCGGCCGACGACGCGAGCGCGGAGAGCCGCCGGGCACTGCGGCAGGCCGCCGAGCTGGACGGCAGCCACGAGGTCTCGGTCCTGAGCGTGCTCCGCACGGCCCGCAAGGCCCCGGCGACTCCGGTCCCGGTCCGCTTCCTGGTGGACGCCACCGGGCCGACGCCGCGTCCGGAGCGGGACGCGCCCGACCCGCGGGGCGCCTGGGCCGAGCTCGCCTCGCGCGCCAGCCGCCAGGTGCAGCGGGACTGGGAGCCCCGGCTGAACCGGCTGACCGACCTGGAACTGGAGCGGGCGCTCCGAAGGCTCGAGACCGACGTGCTCGTCATCGGCAGCCCCGCGCTGCTGGCCGTGGCCCAACAGGCCGCTCCGCCACAGGTGTGGACGGTGCATCAGGAGCACCGGGCGCCGGAATGCCGCCCGCAGCCCGAGGTGGAGCCGCTGCTCCGCCACGCGGCCGGAGCGGACGCGCTGGTGGTGGCCGCGGAAGCGGACCGCCAGTGGCTCCTCGAGTCGCTGGGGGCCGCGGCACCCGAGATCGCCGTCGTGCCGGCCACCCCTCCCGCCGGCTACCGACCCGCCTCGACCCTGCAGACCCGCCTGGTGCTGCTCGTCGCGGACCTGGTGGCGGAGGCACAGGTCGACCAGGCGCTCACCGCCTGGGCCGCGCTGGCCGGGGAGTTCCCCGACTGGGCGCTGCGCGTGGCCGGCGACGGCCCGCCGCGCCGGACCCTGCGCGCGCGGGCCGAACAGCTGGGACTGGGCTATCAGGTCCAGTTCCTCGGCGCTGCCGAGGAGTTGAGCACCGAGTGGGCGAAGGCCAGCGTGGCCCTGTCCACGGCCGCCGAGGACGTGGACGGCGCGGCGCTGCTGGACGCCCAGGCCGCGGGTGTCCCCGTGATCGCCTACGCCGCCCCGCACGCCCCACAGGAGATCGTGTCGGACGGCCACGACGGTCTGCTGCTGCCCCAGGACGACGTCGCGGGTCTGACGGCGGCGCTGCGCCTGCTCATGGGCGACGCCGAACTGCGACGCGCGATGGGCGCGGCCGCCCGGGAGGCCGCCGACCGCAGGGCCGCCACCGAGCCGCCGGTCGGGCGTTGGCAGAAGCTCTTCGACCGCCTCGCCGCCACCGCCGCGGCCGGTACCAGGGAGGAGGCGCGCCTCGACCGACTGGCCGCCCACGAGCTGGCCGCCGTCCTGGACGGACCGGTCGCCGCGGAGCCGGCAGCGCCGACCAGACTGCGCAAGGGACGCCAGCAGGCCCTGGAGGCGGAGATCCTCAAACGCCATCCGCACCTGGTCAGCCAGGGCGGCCAGTTGTGCCGTCCCCTGGAGTGGCGCTCACCGTTCGACCAGGTGCAGGCCAACCTCACTCTCGTGGCGAACGCCCTCGACGCCGCGGACATCCCCTATGCGGTGGTCCGCGACAGCCTGGTGCGCCACACCGTCGCGGTGCACCGCGACTTCCGGAGCCAGGTCCTGAAGGCGCTGGCCGGAGCCCACGCCCGCGAACCCGTGTACGTCGCCCTGCTCGACCAGGCCCAGAAGCCCGTGGTGACCGGACTCGCCGGTGCCGCCACGGAGTTGGAGCCCATGGCCGGCTCCGCCCTGCGCGTCTACCAGAACGCCGTGTCCCCCTCGCGGACCCTGCGCCTCGGCCAGGTCTACGGCTGCACCGTCGCCTTCTGGGACGACGACCCGGAAGGCGCCCCCTTCTTCCACTCGCCCACGCGCACCGCGATCGGCACCAAGGTCCCCCAACGCGCCATGGAACAGAGCAGGTTGACCCTTGGCGGCCGCGACTACCCGACCGGTGCGCTGTTCACCCGCCCGCTCTGGGGGGACGTGGAGTTCCCCATCGACGTCGTCTACACCTGGGTCGACGGCTCGGACCTTGCCTGGGCGGAGCGCAAGCAGGCGGCGCTCGCCGAACTCGGGGTCGTCACCGAGGACGCGGCCACCAGCGCGGCCCGCTTCCGCAACCGCGACGAGCTGCGCTACTCACTGCGCTCCCTGGACATGTACGCACCCTGGGTGCGCACCATCCACCTGGTGACCGACCGTCAGGTGCCGTCCTGGCTGGACACCTCGCATCCGCGGATCCGCGTCGTGGACCACACCGACATCTTCGGCTCAGCAGGCCGGCTGCCCACCTACAACTCCCATGCCATCGAGAGCCGACTGCACCACATCGAGGGCCTGGCGGAGCACTTCCTGTACTTCAACGACGACGTCTTCGTGGGCCGCCCGGTACGTCCTGAGCTGTTCTTCGAGGGCAACGGGCAGGCCCGGTTCTTCATGTCGTCCAACCATGTGCCGATGATCGCCCCGCACGAGGCCACCGAGTACAGCATGGCCGGCGCCCTCAACAACCGGGCCCTGATCGCCGCCGCCTTCGGGCAGACGCCCGTCCGCTCCTTCGTCCACGCGCCGCACCCGCTGCGGCGTAGCGTGCTGGCGGAGCTGGAGCAGCGGTTCCCCGAGGAGTTCGCGGCGACCGCGTCGCACCAGCTGCGCAGCCTCGGCGACATCTCGGTGGCCTCCTCGCTGCACCACTACTACGGCTACTACACCCACCGCAGCGTCGCGGGAAGGATCAACGCGGGCTTCGTGAACGTGGGCCTCGCCGAGCAGCGGCCCAAACTGGCCCGGATCCTGGCCGCGCGGCCGCACGACACCTTCTGCCTGAACGACTTCCCGGACGGCGACGTGCCGGAGGACGAGCAGGACTCGGTCCTCCGCGCCTTCCTGCCCAGCTACTTCCCGGTCGCCTCGCAGTTCGAGACAGGCTCCGACCGCAACCGCCGCCACCACTCCGGCTACCTGCCTCAGTGGCCCCTGTGAGCCGGGATCCGAAACCGCCGACCAGGACCACCAGGATCGACCAGGACCATCGGGACCACCACGGCCGACCAGTTCCGACCAGAGAGAAGGGCTCGCAGTGACCGAGGGAGCACGGGTGCTGCAGATCGTCGCACACCCCGACGACGACCTGTTCTTCATGAACCCGGCGACGGTCCACGGCCTGCGCGCCGGCACGCCGAGCGCCACGGTGTACCTCAGCGCCGGCGACGCCGACGGCCGCAACCCGATGCGCCTCCAGGAGGGCCTGGCCGTCGCGGACAAGGCCGCCTACACCAAGGCCCGGCAGAACGGCCTGCGCGCCGCCTACGGGGCGATGGCGCTCGGCAACCCCCGGGCCCCCTGGCGATCGGCCGTCCTCCCGACGAGCGGCGGATACGCGGAGGTCTACACCCTGCAGGACCGGCCGGACGTCTCCCTGGTCTTCCTGAACATCCGCCAGCACGCCGAGGAGCCCGGCCCCCGTCGGCAGTTGCAGCGGCTCTGGGCGGGCGAGATCGAGTCGGCCGTGACCATCGCGCCCGCCGGCGGCCTGGTCGACGCCGAGTACGCGTACACCAGGGACGGGCTGCTGGACACCCTGCGGCAGCTGCTCGGCCTCTTCGCGCCGACCCTGGTGCGCACCCTCGACCCCGACCCCGACCGCCTGGTCCACGACCCCGAACGCTTCCCGCAGCACCGGGACTTCGGCGACCTGTCGGACCATCACGACCACACCGCGGCGGGCCTGTTCGCCTGGGCGGCCCTCGACGGCTACCAGGGACCGCAAGCCACGGGCCGGTTCTCGGTCGAAAGCTTCCGCGGCTACGCCAACGAGCGCTGGCCGCACGGGCTCAGCCCGCAGGCGGTGTCGCAGAAGGAGTTCTACCTCAACCTCTACGGCGGCGCGGAGGCCTGGGACACGGGTGACCCGGCCGGCTCGGGGGACTACCACATCGCCTTCAACACCCGCGGCACCGGCTGGCTGCAGAGCACCACCCCCCGTTATCCCGCGGCCACCCGGTGGCTCGGTCAGGACCCGAAGGGTCGGCTGACGGCCTTCGCCGTCGTCGGACAGCAGGCCAACGCGTGGATGCAGGCCGAACCGGGCGGGGACGAGTGGACCGGGCCCTTCCCGATGGGCGGCGGCCCCCTCGCGCCCGGCATCGCCCCGGTACTGAGCTCCGACGGCCGCTGGCTGCTTTTCGCCCTGCGCCTGACCGAGCTGACGCAGGACGGTCCGCAGGGCCGGGAGCTCGTGCTGCTCGAGCAGTCCGAGCCGGAGATGCCCTTCCACCCGTGGCGGACGCTGGGCAATCCGTCGGCGGGCGGCGAACGCTCCCGCCACCTGGGCGGACCCACTGCCGTTCGCGACGGTCTCGGCCGGATCCACGTCTTCGTGCGCAACGCCGGCCAGGGCGTCAGCGCCCGGATCCTCGACCCGGGCACCGGCTGGTCCGACTGGCTCGACCTCAAGGGCTCCGAACTCCAGGAGGGACTCGCCGCTCTGACCTCCCACGACGGGCGGGTCGAGGTGTTCGCCGCCAACCGCGGGGCGGTGCACCACTGGGGACAGTCGGAGATCAGGCAGCCGCTCAGCCGCGGCCCGAGGTTCAAGCTGACCGTGCCCGGCGCGCCACCCGGGGGGGCGCTGCAGCCCGACGGCCGGGTGATGGTGGCGTACCGGCGCCCCGGGTCCATCAGGATCATGGTGGCGGAGGAGGACGCGCCCGGCGGCCGCTGGGGCCAGCCCGCCCAGCCGGCCGGCGGGCGAGGCGGCTTCGGCCCGGTGGTGGCGGCACCCGGCCCCTCCGCGGCCCACGGCACCCTGCTGGTCACCCGCAGCGACCTTGGCGGCGTCGCCTACCGCTTCTGGCCGCAGGAAACCCCTTGGTCCGAACTCCCGGTCCCGGACGGCGCCTTCGCGCACACCCCGGCAGCCGCCTACGACGCCCACGGACGGGCCGTCGTGGCGGTGATCGGCCTCGACGGACGGTTGCACGTGGCCCGGCAGGAGACGCCGGGCCACGGCCCCTTCACCCCGTGGCGGGCGGTGGGCTGACGCGCGGTCGGCCGCTCCGGCGGACGGCTCCACGCTGCCGTCCGGTGCCTCCGCGCAGGCGCCAGGCCCCGGGCAACCGGCCCGCACGGGCGGCGAGGCACGGACCGACCCCGAACCGATCCGCTCGCACGGGGAACCTGCCGCCTCGACCCCGACGACAGGCTCGGCGACGCGAACGACCCGATCAGCGACGCATCCTGACGACATGTCGATTCGGCCGCGCCCAGCGGAGTGCGGCGCGTTCGCGGCGTTGGACGGCAACGGGTCCGCCGATCCGCCCGGTCCGGGTCTCACCCCGCCGGGAGCCGGCCTCCACCCGCCCCGGCCACCCCTGGTGCCGCCGTGAGGCTGAGGTGATTTCGTCCTCGTTCGGGGCAGGTGGGGCTCGTGGTGCCGGAAGCAGCGGCCCGCAGAGAGGAGCTCACGCCGTCATGAGTACCGCCCAGCGCAACGACGTCCCGCTCGGACAGCCCGTGCGGCAGCCTGCCGCGCCAGAGCCCGTCAGGCCGCCGACCACCCCGGATCCCCCGGCCCCGCCCGGCACCCAAGTCCCGCCTCCCGAGCCGGACCCCACTCCCCCGCCGGCCGAACCCACGCCGACCGACCCCCACGAGCAGCCAGGCCCTCCCGAACCGCCCGACTGAGCGGAGGGCCGCGCCGTCCCGCTCCCCTACCTGCAGGGCCCCGGAAGTGGATCGAGTTTCCCGGCATGAGATGCGGGAGTGCGGGCAGACGGCAGCGGACACCGGCAACCAACCCTCAGCAGGAGACCGTTCCATGGCCCGTGAGGTCGAATCCACGCACCACCCCCGCGCGCGGACGCTCGCACGCGTCGCCCGCGTCCGCGCCGACCGTGCCTGGGTCGTCCTGCCGGCCTGGCGCGCCGGCGCGATCCTGGTCCTCGCCCCCGTGGGCGAGTTGGAGAAGCTGCTCGGCCGGCACGGACGCGACCTCCTGGGCGCCGAGCTGACCGTCGAGGTCAACCTCGGCGCGCTGCTGGACTCGGAACTGCGCCCCGCCCACTGGGCCACCGCGGAGCCGGCACCGACCACGCCTCCCGCCCCCGCGGACCTCCCCGCGCTCGTCGGAGTCTGAGCCCGGCAGGACGACTGAAGGCTCGACGCGGACAGACCGCGACCGGGAAGACTCCGGTCGCGGTCCCTTTCTGCTGCGGCACGCAGCACTCTGCCGTACCCGCTTGCGCCTCCCGGCGGGCCGGCGGCCGGCGGTGCCCGAGTGGCCTGGAACGGGGGCGGTGTCAGTCGCCGACCAGCGTCTGCCACGTCTGCGGGCCGATCTGGCCGTCGACCTGGAGTCCGTGCGCGGACTGGAACGCCCGCACCGCGCTGTCGGTGGCGGGTCCGAACTGGCCGTCGACGGTCAGGCCGTAGCCATACTTGTCCAGTTCGAGCTGGGCGGCCGTGACGGCGTCGCCGGTGGAGCCCTGCTGGATCTGGACGATCAGCGAGCTCCACGTCTGCGGGCCGATCTGGCCGTCGACGCTCAGGCCGTGCGAGGACTGGTAGGCCTTGGCAGCGGCCAGGGTGTTGGCGCCGAACTGGCCGTCGGTGGTGAGGGAGGCGCCGTGGTCGTCCAGCAGGTACTGCGCGGCCTCGACATTGGTGCCGGTGTCACCCTCCACCAGGTTCGGCCACGGCGGCACGCCGGCGCTGGTGCCGGACTCGTTGTCGTACCGGTAGGGCTGGTACAGGGAGGCCGCGGGTCCGCTGGTGTTCGGCCAGTACGGGTAGGGGATGGTGGGGTGGTGGACGCCTGCGCCGCCGGAGTTCTCCCAGGCGTAGTACTGGCTGTGGGCGCTGTTCGCCCAGCCGTCGAAGATCAGCACGTGACCGGCGTTGCCGCCGGTGTTCGGCCCGAGCACGCCGATGATGTCGCCGGGCTGAAGGTCGGCCTTGCTGATGGAGTGGACCACCGACGGCAGGGAGATCGTGGTCAGGCTGCTGGCCAGGTGCAGCGCCATCGACACGTAGCCCGAGCAGTCGGTGCGGTAGGCGATGTCGCCCCCGGGGCCGTACTTGTAGGTCGTCGTGCTGTACGGCGTGCCGTTCCAGGAAGCCGCCCGGGACAGGATCTCCGAGGCCGAAATGCTGCCGTTCACGGACGAGTTGGCGGTGACGGCCGCCGCGGACGCGGCGGTGGTCGGGGCGGCGTTGGCGAGGGTGGGCGTCGCGGCAACCAGCGCAACCGCGGCGGCCGCGACGGCCAGGACCGAACGTCTCTTGAGAGACATCAACTGTTCCTTGTCTGCAGAGGTGACTGCTGCTTCCGGGCAGGGCGAAGCGCCCCGCCGAGCGGTGGTGCGGGCCTTGGGTGGAGCGGGGTGATGGGGAGCGGGTCGTGGGCCGGGTTCAGCAGTAGCCGGGCTGGCTGACCCAGTAGTTGAGCGCGGACCAGGTGTTCGGCCCGATGATGCCGTCGGGGTCCGTCGCGCCCATGCAGTGGATCTGGAAGTTCTTCGTCGCGGCCTCGGTGTTGGAGCCGAAGTCGCCGTCCACGGTGAGCCCCTGGTACGAGCCGTTGCCGTAGTTGGTGGAGTGACCCTTCGCGTAGGCCCAGTTGAGCTCGCACTGGGCCTGCTTCACCGCTATGCCCTGGCTGCCGACGGTGATCTCCGGCTGGGAGTTGGTGTAGTTGCACAGGGACGAGCTCGCGGCCTGCGCCGGCGCGCCGGCCGCCACGGTGAGGCCGCCGAAGGCGAGGACGCCGACGGCGGCGGCGGCGATCCGCCGGGCGAGCGGCCGGGTGAGAGAGCGGTTTGCCATGGTTGTTTCCCCTCGTGAAGGAGGACTGTCGGTGATTGCCTGTGCGGACCGCGATCCGCCGGTCCTGCAGCTGCCTCACGACCATGCCGGGCAGGCGTGGCAACGCCGTGCGACGGTTGTGGCAGGCGCGTGGCACGGGCCTCCCGGGAGACCCGGCGATGACGGCCTGCCGTGCCGGCCCGTGCGGGCTGTCGGGCGGTCCTGCGCTCAGTGGCGAGGCCGCGCGACAGGGGGAGGTCAGGCCGCGCGGTCGACGCCCGGGTCGGCGCCGGACAGGATGGCCTGATGCAGGCTCGCCATCTCCTGCCCCGGCTCGACGCCGAGTTCGTCGATCAGCGTGCGCCGTGCCGATCGGTAGACCGAGAGCGCCTCGACACGGCGCCCCGTCCGTGACAGGGCCACCATCAGCTGCGCGTGGAAGCGTTCGTGCAGGGGGTGAGCCGCCACGAGGTCCCGCAGCTGGGGCACCACCATCTGGTGGTGCCCCAGGCGCAGTTCCGCGTCGAACCGGAACTCCAGGACCTGCAGGCGCAGGCACTCCCAGCGCGGAACGACGCTCTCGCGCAGGACCTGGGAGGGCACGTCCAGGAGCGGCGTCGCGCGCCACAACGTCAGGGCTCGTTCCGCCGTTTCGGCCACCGCGCTCCAGGCACCGGCGTGAAACCGGTCGGCCGCTGCACGGCACAGCGCCTCGAAGCGGTGCCCGTCGAGAGCACCCTCGTCGAGCCCGAGCACGTACCCGGGAGGTTGGGCCCTCAGGCATGCCCCATCCTGTGCGGGCAGGCTGCGGCGCAGCCGCATCACATGGCTGCGCAGGGTCTGGGCGTAGCCGGCAGGCGGAGCGCCGTCCCAGACCGTTTCGGCGAGTCGGTCCACGCACACCGGTGTGTTGGCGTTCAGGAGCAAGGTGGCCAGCAGGGCCCGCTGACGCGGACCGGTGACCGGCCTCCATCCTCCGGCGAGGTCGGTGACTTCCAGTGGGCCAAGTAGCCTGAAGCGCACGGCAGTTCCCCCGTCTGTAGAAGCGCGGCCCCGGCGACCGTGCGGCGGCCGGGACCAACCTGGCTCCGTCGATCTTCGGGATTCGGTGAGAGGCCGCCAAGCACCTGGACCGTGCGTGTGACAATCACATCGGCACAGCGCCGGTGAGGTGCGCGGTGAGACCGCGTCACCACCATGTGGTGACGTCGTCAGGGGGTGAACAGGTCGTGACGTACTGGGCCGCGCTGCCCGACGATCTGGGGCCGGCGCACCGGCAACTGGTCACCCGCTTACGCGCTCTCAAGGACGAACACCGCCTGACCTACCAGCAGATGGGCCGGCTGACCCACTACAGCCACGCCTCCTGGGAGCGCTGGCTGAACGGCAAGCGCCTGGTCACCCACGCCGCGCTGACCAGCCTGCTGGCGGCGACGCACGGCGACGAGGACCTGCTGCGCCTGCACGCGATCGCCACCGGCGCCCAGCCCGCTCCGACCCCACCGGAGGCACCCGCGGCCGCCGGCTCGCCAGAGCCCACGATCCGAAGCCGGATCCCCGAAGCCCGCGCGGTCACGACCTCGGGCGCCGCGCAACCGCCACCCAAACCGGCGGTCGCCCAACTCCCCCCAGCCCTGGCCGGGTTCGCCGGGCGCGCGCAGGAGCTGCAGGCTCTGCGAGCGGCCCTGGTGGCGGAATGGGCAAGACGTCCCTTGCCCTCCAGTTGGCCCGCCGCCTCGCACCGGGCTTCCCCGACGGCCACTTCTTCGCCGACCTCGGCGGCACCGACCTCGCGCCCCGCGACCCGCACCACGTCCTGAGCGGCTGGCTCCGGGCCCTGGGCAGCGACGTGGACCCGCGCGCCGACGTGGACGAACTCGCCGGCCGGTGGCGCAGCGCCCTGCACGGCCGACGCGCGCTGGTGCTGCTGGACAACGCCAAGGACACCCACCAGGTGCTGCCGCTCCTGCCCGCCGAACGGTCCTGCGCCGTCCTGGTCACCAGCCGCGACTGGCTGCCCGGAATTCCGGGCGCCCGAACCACGTTGTTGGGCCCGCTGACCGACAGAGAGGCCGTCGACCTGCTGACCGCACGGATCGGTGCTGCCCGCGTGGGCCAGGATCCGGTTGCGGCAGCCGAACTGGCCCGACTGTGCGACGGCATTCCGCTTGCCGTCCAGATCGCCGCGGCCCGCCTGACCGCACGACCGTCCTGGCCGGTGGGCGCGCTCGCGGTCCGGCTGCGTGACGAGCGCCGCCGACTCGACGAGCTCAAAGCAGCCGACCTGACCGTCCGGGCGGTGTTCCACCTGACCTACACCGGCCTGCCCAAGCCGCAGACCGACACGGCGATCGATCTCCGCCGGGCGTTCCGGCTCCTCGGCCTGGCCCCCAAGGAGGTCGGCCTGCCCGCCGCAGCCGCCCTGCTGGGACATCCGGCGCAGGACACCGAGGAAGCCCTCGAACAGCTCGTGGACCACCACCTGGTGGACAGCCCGGAACCGGGACGCTACCGCCTCCATGACCTGCTGCGCCTCTACGCCCGCTAGCAGCTGGCCGAGGAGGACACCGACGCCCAGCGGGCGGCGGCGCGCCGCATGGCCCGCTGGTATCTGGGTGGCGTGGCCGCCGCCGACGGCCTCCTGCTTCCCAACGGCCGCCGCCCCGCGCTCCCGGAGGCCGACCGGCAGCAGCACCCCCTGGTGTTCGCCGACGTCGACGCGGCCACCGGCTGGTGCGACAAGGAGCGCGCGGCCCTGCTGGAGGCCGCTCAACTCGCTTTCGAGCACCAGGCGTTCGACATCGCCTGGCGACTTCCCGTCTTCGCGGGAGGCCCCTTCCGCCAGTGCGGCTGGTACGCGGAGTCACTGGCCATGATCGATGTCGGCCTGGCCGCGGCCCGGGCCGTCGGGGAGAGCGGCGCGGAGGCATCCCTGCTCAACGGGCGCAGCAGCCTGATGACCCTGGCGGGCCGCTTCGAGGAGTCCGCGCAGGACCTGACGGCCGCGCTGCGCATCCGACGTGAGATCGGGGACCGGATCGGTGAGGTGGCCGTCCTGAGCAACCTCGGCAGCCTGCTCTCCCACCAGGGACGGTGGGCCGAGTCGATGACGCACCAGCTCCAGGCTCTCGCCATGTCCCGCGCCCTGGGGCGTCGGTCCGCCGAAGCAAACTCGCTGAACAACCTCGGCACGTGCGCGAACGCCCTGGGCCAGGACGCGGAAGCGCTCGACTACCTGCACGCCGCCCTCGAGATCCACCGGGAGGAGGGCGATGTCGACGGCGAGGCCGTGGCGCTGCTCAACCTGGCCGAGGTCCACCTTCACCACGGTCGGCCGGCGGAAAGCCTCCCCCTCCTCGAACAGGCACTCCCCATCGCCCGGAGGGTTGGCGACCGTTACGCGCAGGCCAGCATCCTCGCCGACCTCGGCCGGATCAAGGCAGCCGACCAGGCCCCGACCCAGGCTCGCGCCCTTTTCCTGGAGGCCCACGCCCTGTGGCAGGAACTGGGCCATCACGACGCCGCGTTGACGGTACGCGCGGAGATCGAGGCACTGGGCACGGGCGGCGACTGAAGCAGCGCTCCCCTGCCTCGGCGCACTCACCGGACGAGGCTGTAAAGGGATCCTTGACGAGCCGCCCGTGTAAAGCCATCCTTGACATGTGACTGATTCACCGATGCCGCTCACTGGCCTGGCTTCCCGCCTGGCCGAGCAGGCCGGGCTCCTGGCCCGGTCCACCGGCAGCCCCGTGGCCCAGCCGGCCTATCTCGACCTCGTCCGCCTCGCCGCGGACGTCGACGGTCTGGCGGAGCAGGTGCTGAAGCTGTCCGTGCAGCAGTGCCGCGACGCCGGCCACACCTGGCAGGAGATCGGGGACCTGCTCGGAGTCACTCGCCAGGCCGCCTTCCAGCGCTTCGGCAGACCCATCGACCCGAGAACGGGGCAACCCATGGACAAGACCGTGCACATGACCGACGCCGCCGCCCGCGCCACCCGGATCGCAGCCGCGGTCCTCGACGGCCGCATGGACGACGCCCGGCCGTCGTTCAACGCCGAGGTGCTGGCCGCCTTCACCGACGACGTCCGCCTCGACGGCATGGCCACGGTGGCCGGCCTCGTCGGCGCCTTCGAAGGCTTCGGCGAGGGCGAGCCGTTCGTGCGACGCATCGGCGACCACACGGTCGTCGACATCCCCTTGCGCTATGAGGCTGGCGACATGAAGGCCCGCATCGCGTTCGACTCCGACGAGAAGGTCGCGGGCATCTTCATCCTCGCCCCCGAGACGCCGTGACCCCCTGGCGCCATGACCCCGTGGCGCCATGACCCGGTGACGCCCCGGCCGGTGACCGGGCGCACCGATGCCCCCAGCGGCCGACGGACCGTAAGGAAGGGACCACGACCATGACCACGGCCGCCTACGACGACGGCACCATCCGCTGCGACGACGAAGGGATCGCGATCCGCCGCTACTACCCCTGGGGCACCAAGCGGATCCGCTACACCTCGATCCACAGCGTCCGAACACTCCCGCTGACCGGCGTCAACAAGGCGCGCAGGTGGCGCATCTGGGGCTCGGGCGACTTCGTCCACTGGTCGAACCTCGATCCCCACCGGCCGCACAAGGACACGGCGCTCGTGCTCGACGTCGGCCACCGGGTCCACCCGACGATCACCCCGGACGACGCCGCCGCCGTCGCCCGCATCATCACCGAAAGAGCAACCGCGCGATGGCGCCGTACCTCACCACGCTGACTCCCCTGGCGGTCCTCCTCGCGACCGTACTGTGGGTTCACCACGACGCCTCCGCCCACTCCAGGCGGGGAACGCCCGTCTCCTTCTCGGTGGGATCGATGGAAGTGGCCACGCCCGCCACCTGGGCACTGGGCTGCCTGTGCCTGTGGATCCTCTTCATGCCGCTGTACCTGACCTGTCGGCGACGAACCCCTTAGGCCCTGCCCGGCACTGAGAGCCGGCACGGCGCGCGAGGCGGCAGGTCGGAGGGGGACGCCGTGGCGGCTGACGTAGGTTGGGGACATGGATCTTCGTGTCTTCACAGAACCGCAGCAGGGCGCGACCTACGACACCCTGCTGCGCATCGCCCGAGCCGCCGAGGACTTGGGGTTCGACGCGTTCTTCCGTTCGGACCACTACCTGTCCATGGGCGACTCCGACGGGCTGCCGGGGCCGACGGACGCGTGGACGACGCTGGCCGGGCTGGCGCGCGAGACGAAGCGCATCAGGCTCGGCACCCTGATGACCGCCGCCACCTTCCGGTACCCGGGCGTACTCGCGATCCAGGTGGCGCAGGTCGACCAGATGAGCGGGGGACGCGTCGAGCTCGGCCTCGGTGCCGGGTGGTACGAGGCGGAGCACACCGCCTACGGAATCCCGTTCCCCGCGAGCAAGTTCGGCAGGCTGGAGGAGCAACTGGCCATCGTCACCGGGCTGTGGGCCACGAAGCTCGGCGAGACCTTCGACTTCGAGGGGACCTACTACCGGCTCAAGGACTCCCCCGCGCTGCCCAAGCCGGTCCAGGAGCAGATCCCGGTCCTGGTCGGCGGCACCGGCCCGGTCCGCACGCCCGAGCTCGCGGCACGCTTCGCGGACGAGTACAACCTCCCCTTCGTCTCCGTCGAGGAGACCGCCGCGCAGATCGACAACGTGCGCGGCTACGTCGAGAAGGCCGGCCGCGCGCCGGAGTCTATGCGGTACAGCAACGCGCTCGTCGTCTGCGTGGGCCGCGACGACGCCGAGGTGGCCCGCCGTGCCGCTGCCATCGGCCGCGAGGTGGACGAGCTCAAGGCCAACGGACTGGCCGGCACTCCCGCGGAGGTGGTCGACAAGATCGGCCGCTATGCCGAGGCGGGCAGCAGCCGCATCTACCTCCAGGTGCTCGACCTGGACGACCTCGACCACCTGGAGCTGATCGCCTCGCAGGTCGGCACCCAGCTCGGCTGACGGGCAGGTACCCGATGGGGCTGCCGAACGTCCTTGCTGCGCCCGGCTGCTGACGCACAGCCAGGACATGCGGCAGCCGCCCGCAGCAGCGGCCCGCCCTCAGCGCGTGCGCCGCCGGCCCGAGTTCGGCTCTCGTCACCACCTCGAAGCCGGAGGCCCAGGCCGGGCCTGCCCCGGGCCTGGGCCGCTGGCCGTCCGGCGAGGCAGTGGCGACCGCGGCACCGAGCCGACCTCGACGCAGCGCCTCGCCCGCCGAACCCCCGCGACGGCGACGGCCGCCGATCACTCGGCGCCTGACTCCCTCTCTTCCGCCGCGCGGGTCTGCGCCTGCGGGCCGAAGTCGACGTCCGACAGCTGCGACAACGAGCGCAGGACACGGAGGAAGGCGTCGCGGTCGCGGGGTGGGACGCCGGAGAGCAGGCGGCGTTCGCCCGCCTGGATGGCGGACTGGACCGTGTCGCGCAGGCGGCGGCCCTCCGGTGTGAGCGAGAGAAGGCGGACCCGGCGGTCGGCTGGATCGGGCCGGCGGAGGATCAGACCACGGGCGGCGAGGTCGTCGAGAACCGGGATGATCCGGGTCTTGTCCGCCCGGATCGCCTCGGCCAGGGCCGCCTGGGTGCGGACCGGCGCGTCGTCGAGGTGGAGCAGCACCGAGTATCCCCACATCGTGATCCCGTACGCGTCGAGGACTGGCTGCTCGGCGGCCATCAGGGCGCGGCCCAGCGGGACGATCATGGCGGCGAGGTCGGGGCGGTTCTCCGGCATGGCAGGAACGTACCCGTTGACAATCCATATGCATGAGCACATCGTAGGCATATGCATATGGATTCGAAGGAGTTCGATCGCCTCCTGCGGCTCGACGCCGAGGCGGTCCGCGACAGCGCCGGATTCGCCGCCCAGGCCGGCCCTGGAGATCTCAGCCGTCCGACCCCCTGTGACGGCTGGGACCTGAGGCGGCTGCTCGCCCACATGACGGCGCAGCACCGTGGCTTCGCGGCAGCGGCCCGCGGGCGGGGCGGGGAGGCGGGCGTATGGGCGGAGTGGCCGACGGCGTCGGATCCGGTGGCGGACCACCTGACCGCGGCCGAGGACGTGACCGCGGCCTTCGCCGAGCTGAGCGGCCCTCAGCAGGCCCTCGCACTGCCGCAGTTGGCTCAGGACGGACAGTTCCCGGCTGCCCTGGCCGTCGGCTTCCACCTGGTGGACTACCTCGTGCACGGCTGGGACGTCGCCCGGAGCCTCGGTCGCGACTACGACCCGGGGGACGAACTGCTGGAGGCAGGGCTGGCCGTCGCCCTCGCGGTCCCCCGCGGCCAGGCGCGCCTCGCCGCGGGCAGCGCCTTCAAGCCCGAACTGGACCCCGCTCCCGGGGCCGGGCCGCTCGACCGCACCCTCGCGCTGCTCGGTCGGCGCCCGGACTGGACCCCCGCCTGCTGAGGCCGCGATGGGTCGAGAGGGCTCAGCAGGCGGGTCCTCTTCGCCGCGACGCGACGCGACGCGCATCGAACTTCAGCCGCCCCCAGTGGTGTGCCGACTCGGGGGGCGGCATGTGAACGCCTTGAGCGCCATGGGAGTTGCGGCGCGGAGGGTCGAAGGCCCCTCAAGCTACTCCAGGAGGCCCTCGTCGCGCCCGTCCGGGTCGGCGGTCTTCCGGGGCGTGGACCCCTCCTCTGCCTGGACGACCTCGGCCAGGTCGGCCAGCTCCTCCGTGGGCGGCGTGGCCGTGGCCATGGCCGTGGCCTCGCTGTCGGCCTGCCCGTCCTGCACCGCTCTCCGTCTCATGTGCCCAGGGTGCACCCCGGGCGGCCCCGTCGGCGAGCCGATGCAGGCAGGGCCTGCTTGCGTTCGCGGCACCGGTCGCACACGCGCGTCTCGGTCGCGGTGCGCAGTCCCGGGCAGCTCCATCGCAGCTGAGGTCTTCACTCCTGATCGAACCCCAGCACTGCCCCCAACGCTCGTGGTCAACTCGACCAGCGCTCGAAGAGCTTCCACTGACCTTCGGAGACGACCTCGACGGCGCCGTCCACCACCTTGATGGCCGTGGCATCGTCAATCGCGTATCCGGGAACCGGCATCCGCGAGGCCCACTTCTGAGCGTGGGCCATGGTGTTCTGCGGGCACATCGGGTTGTCCAGGTGAGGGAAGATCGAGAACTCGACCATGCCCAGAGCGCTGTCACCCCCGGCGGCCGGCTTCCAGCCGACGAACTCCTCCCCCACGTGCGGGGCCATCACCATGCTGCCTGCGCTCAGGCCCACGTAGACCGTCTCCCTCAGCGACGGCAGGAGATCCGCCAGACCGGACTCGCACATCCAGTGGTGCAGATACAGGACGTCGCCACCGCACACGAGCAGGGCGTCGGTCTCCCGGACCACGGGGACCCAGTTCTGCTCGTCGACACTGGGCAGCGCGGTCAGCTCCAGCATGCCCACGGACTTCCACCCCAGCTCGACCATGGGCGTCGGGGTCTGCCCGGCGATCTGCCGCCATGTCATGACGGCGGTCCCGGGCATGCCGTACATCGCGGTGGGGACGCACAAGGCGGTGGATTCGGCGATGGGTTTGCCCAGCAGGTCGCACAGGGCCTCACGAATGCTCTGGTTGCTGACGCCGCCTGACGTGAGGAGGAGCTTCATCGCGCCTTCCTTGTGCATCGGAGCCGTGCTGGGCAACAAGGAGCCACGGTGGGCACCTTGAACCGCCGCGGGGCATTTCGGCAGACGAGTCAAGCACGAGCCGCTGACGCGGACAAGCATGGGAGTGGGCGCCGGTTCGCTCGGAAGACGGCACAGGGAACCGCTCCGCAATCCCGCCGATCAGACAGGCATCGGAATGGACGCGGGACCCGCCAGAGCTGCGACCACGGCCTCGCTACCAAGCCTGGCGTCCTCCTCGTCCGCGACCAGGGCAAGCACGCGCCCCACCGGCGCGCCGACCCTGACCGGGCGCTCGGCCGCGGTGACGTCGCCGCAACACGGCCCTTCGAGTCCGGCCGCGCCACGCCTCACCAGACGATCCCCCCACGACGCTCGCGGCGAACGGCTCAGGCATGCCCGTCACCCCGACCGTGTCCAGGTTGACTGTCGAGCACGACTGTCGGCCACGGCTCCGGCCCTGGGGACACCGCCCGCCCTCCGACTGCGACAGCAGCCCACGCCCGCCCTGGTCGCACCCTGCCGTCCAGGTGGTGCCGGGCTAGAACGGCGCGGCTGCGATCGCCTCCGCCAGGGTCATCGGCGGGCGGCCGATCAGGCGGCGCAGGTCGCCGGAATCGGTGTACATCTCGCCACGGCCCAGGCCGAGGTCGGCGTCGGCCAGTACCTCCGCCAGCTCGGCGGGCAGGCCGGCGGCGACCAGCACCTGGGCGAACTCGTCGACCGGCAGGTCGGAGTAGGCGATCTGCTTCCCGCTCGCAGCAGAGATCGCGTCGGCCAGGTCCGCCAGCGTGAACGGCTCGTCGCCGCCGAGCTCGTACACGGCGCCGGCGTGGCCCTCGGCGGTGAGGACGACGGCCGCGGCCTCGGCGTAGTCGGCGCGGGACGCGGCGCTGATCCGCCCCTGGCCCGCGGCGCCGACAACGGCGCCGTAGTTGAGGATTCGCGCCAACTGGCTGGTGTAGTTCTCCAGGTACCAGCCGTTGCGCAGCAACACCGTGGGGATTCCGCGGTCCCGCAGGTGCTCTTCGGTCTCGCGGTGTGTGGCTCCGATGACGGTGGTGGCCGTGTCCGCGTGGGTCGTGCTCGTGTACACCACCAGCGACACGCCCGCGGTCACGGCGGCGTCGATCGCCCGGCGGTGGTTGGCGACTCGCTCCTCCACGGGGACCGAGGCCGAGATCAGCAGTAGCCTGTCCGCCCCCGCGAAGGCTTCGGCCAGGCTGTCGGAGTCCGTGAAGTCGGCGCGGCGCGTCGTGACGCCCCGCTCCGCGAGGTCCTTGAGCCCGGCTGGGTTCCTGCCGGTCGCGATGATGTCCGCGGCCGGGATCCCGCGACGCAACAGCGCCTCGACGGTGAGCCTTCCCAGCTGGCCGGTGACCCCGGTGACGACGATCGACATGGCGGTCCTTCCTTCCTTTCCCGCGTGCCTCGCACGCCTCCCGCTGCTCGTCCGCCGCGGGATGGGAACCAGGATGAGCTGCATGCTCTCCACTGGGAAGTAACCACTTCCTGGTAGGGTACTCACCCGAGTGAAAGTATCGAGGTGAGCCTTGTGGCAGGTGTCGGGAACGTGACCGGGGCCATAGCGTCATTCGATCCGTACGAGCGCGGGTGCCCGTCGCGGGATCTGCTCGACCAGATCGGCAGCAAGTGGGCGGTCCTGGTGCTGGGCGAGCTCGGCCGGAACGGGGCCTGCCGGTTCAGCCGGCTGCGACAGGCGCTGGCGGGCGTCAGCGAGAAGATGCTCACCCAGACCCTGCGCACCCTCGAACGCGACGGACTGGTCAGGCGGACCGTCTACCCGGAGGTGCCGCCGCACGTGGAGTACGAACTCACCGCGCTCGGCCAGACTTTGCGGGAACCCCTCAAGGCGCTCACGGAGTGGTCGGTGCGGCACATCGAGGAAGTCATCACCGCCCGCCGGGAGTACGACGGCCGTACTGCGCGCATGTCGCCCGCAGGGGCGACCGAACCGGCTGCGCCGTAGCCGACGAGGCCGTGAGGCCGGGGGGACGATGAGACGACCGGCCTCGCCGAGCCCGGACACAATCCGTGGCTGGCGGGCGTGGCGGGCGCTGGGCCACTGGGCTGGAAGCCGCCACCGTCACCGGGGCCTCCGGCAGCTCGCGGGGTACCTGCACCAGCGGCCGCCTGGTGACACTCGGGCCGACCGGCACCGCCTCGCCCCGTACGTCCCGGCGGACTGTCCCGGCGGCAAGAATGGTCTGGCATATGCCAATTGACAATTCCACCCAAACTTGCCCGGTCTTCGCGTCACGCACGGCGCGCGGCCCGCAACGCGCCCCCCTCATAGGCGGATTGGCAGTCTCACCAGCGGTCTGGCGTGACGATGGACCCCGTCGCACCGACCGACCGAAGGGAGACAACCATGAACAGGCTCCCGGCAAGCGCGAACCGGCTCGCGGCCGCACCCGTGCCGAGATGGCCCACAGTGCCCGGGCGTGGTACGAAAGCGGCGTCGCCATCCGCGACATCGCCGATCTCCTGGGACGCAGCTATGGAGCCGCCCACGCACTGCTGAGAGAAGCCAACACGCCGCTTCGCGCCCGCTGGGACAGACCCGACCGACGCACGGCCGGCGACCGCTCACTCCTGCGGATGAAAGTCGCAGCCCACCGCGACACGCTCACCGTCCGGCTCGACGGCGTCTTCGACTTCCACACCTGCGCCACTCTGCCCGCCGCGCTGGGGCCGGTCCTCGAACGCGGTATCAAGACGATCAGGCTCGACGGCTCCGGGCTGCGCTTCTGCGACACCGGCGCCGTCAACACGTTACTGCGTCTTCGCGAGGCCGCCGTCCGCCGTGACATCGCGCTGCGCCTGTGCCGACCCTCCAAGGTCCTCGAAGAGATCATCGACCTGACGGAAACCAGGCCTGTTCTCCTGCCGTGCCCAGGAACCCGGTCCTGCCAGTGTTCCGCTCGTCCGGCCGCGCCCCACGCGCGGTCGCGGGGTTAGGCCGTACCGATCGTCGCCTGCAGGACCGCGAACCCGCCTGTCGCAGGCCATGGTTGGGTGCTCAGATGCGCCGCACGTCGCATGGCCGGGGGCGGCCCAGGCCGCAACGCGGCCGGCTGCCGGCCGC
>NZ_JBHSQJ010000064.1:170222-178530 GCF_042658505.1 Streptacidiphilus monticola
ACGACCGCCTGGGAGTCCCGGCGCAAGCGCGAGCCAGGCTCTTCGCGCGAGGCCCGCCCGCAAACCGGTTCCGGCCTGGAAGCAGGACCCGATGGACGACGGTCGCTCCGACCACCGAGCCCGCGAAGCAGTGGCGAGAAGTTGCCGAGAGGTCACCGCCACCCCGGCTCGGGCACGGGTAGCGGACCTGCCTCCACGCCCGAAAGGGAACTCCAGGACGTGGCCCCGACGCCCGGCCCGGAGCCCCCGCGCCGGTGCGCGCGGGGGCTCCGACCCGAGCGACTCAGTCGAGGGTTCCGGGCAGCGTCTGGAACCAGAGGAAGACATTGGTCGGGATGGGGGCGGTGACGCCGTTCTTCGGGTTCTTGGCGAGACGGATCGCCGTCGCCAGGGACTTGTCGCGCTCGATCTCGACGAACGACGAGCGCTTGGTCACACCGATCACGTAGACGGGCCACCACTCGGGCCGGTTGCTGTTGCGGTCCGCGATCAGGTGGTCGTGTCCGGGCAGCGGCACGTTCTTCAGCGCGCCGGCCGGGGCATGGAGGGCGGCCGCGATTCGGGACAGGTCGATGCTGTCCGGATGGTCGATGCACGGCCCCTGCGGGCACTGCAGGTGGCGCGGCGCCGGGGAGAACAACGGCACCGGGATGAACAAGGGGTCGGTGAACTTGTCCGACGTGGTCCCGGGTGGCACGGACTT
The DNA here is from genome assembly GCF_042658505.1 of Streptacidiphilus monticola. Classification (NCBI taxonomy): domain Bacteria; kingdom Bacillati; phylum Actinomycetota; class Actinomycetes; order Kitasatosporales; family Streptomycetaceae; genus Streptacidiphilus; species Streptacidiphilus monticola. The sequence continues at coordinate 170,926 of NZ_JBHSQJ010000064.1, forward strand.
GTACTTCGCCCCGACCTCGCAGCCGTTGCCGGCACCGGACTTGACCTTCGGATCGCACCAGAAGTTCTGCGTGTACAGGAACCGCACCGTGTGACCTTCGTACCAGCCGTCAGTGGTGCCGATGTTGCGGCACACGTTCTGCGGCCGGCCGGTCATGCAGGGATGGACCAGGGGCTGGGTGGCCGTACGCCCGGTGGGCGGCGGCCCGAATCCGCCGCCCGCGGCCGACGCCGCGCCCATGCTGCAGGCCAGCGCCAGACCGCTCGTCAACGCCGTCCAACGCAGCCGCCGCCACCGTGATCCACTCCGCACCAGGCTCATCCGATACCTCCACAGGGGCTGAAGGGAGAGCCCGGTCGGGCGCTCCAGCGAGCATGTATGACCAGTTCCGCGAGCTGCGGCCCAGCCGCGGCGCGCTTCCACTCGCGTGGTGTCCCCGGACGGCGGCTCGGCGGACGTTGGGCCGCCCCGGGGGTGGGCATGCGGGCCGGCGGACCGCGCTGTCCGCTCGTCCACCGCCGCCCTCCCTCAGTGGGGGAACGCGTGCACAACATCGACCTTCAGCAGCAATGCCCCCTGGACTTCTCCGGTCACATCGGTATCGCCTTCGACCCCAACGCCCTGGGCGACGTCCTCACCGCACTCGACCCGGCCCACCCGGTCTGGGTGCCCTGCACCTGGTACTCGCCCGGCCTGTGAGAGTCCGGCGCCGTCCGGGGCCGCCCCNGCGACGGTCCGCCGGGACCTCGGCTTTCGTCGCGTCGTCGCCTCGCGGCAGCCGGTCGGACGGCGGCGATGGCAGGCCAGGCGCCGACAGCGGTACGGTGACTCGATCTTCACGCTCGAACCAACGGGGGACAACGCATGACGACCGACGTGACACCGGAACTGGCCGAAGCGATCCGACGGGGCTACGACCAGCGCGACCGGGCGAACATGGAGCCCACGATCGCCTACTTCCAGGCGCTTCTCGCCGACCACCCCGACCACCCGGTCCTCGTCTACGAAGTGGGCGGCGCTTACGACACCGCCGGCCAGGAGGAGACCGCCCGCGGCTACTACGAGCGCGCGCTCGCCCTGGGCCTGGAAGGCGACGTGCTGCGCAGGTGCCTGTGCCAGTACGCCAGCACTCTGAGGTGGCTGGGCCACCTGGACGAGTCGCTGGCCGTGCTTGACCGCGCCCGCAAGGAGTTCCCGGACTCCGACTCCGTGCGCGTCTTCCGGGCTCTGACGCTCAATGAGGCCCAGCGGGTGGACGAGGCGGTGGCCGAGTTGCTCACTGTCGTCACCGGGCACGCCGAGGCCACCGACCTCGGCCGCTGGGCCGTCGGGCTGCGCGGTCTCGCCCAGTGGCTCGCCGACGGCCGTCCCGAGTAGCCCGACTGGGGACCGGACGGCAGCGGGCACCTCCAGCCGTCGCCCCCGCACCGACGCTCGCGCGCCCCGCTGCTGGGCACACAGTCCGCGTCCACGTGCCCGGGGGCGGCATGCGCCACCGGCCCTCACCCTCAGCCGTCCCGCAGTTCCTGCCGATTCCTGTGCCTCGCCTCGATCGGCAACGCCCTGCAGTGCTCCGTGCCAGGACACATCCCCCGGCCGACGTGCCTTCTTCGGGCCACGGCTCGCGAACGGTCCGGCACCGGCCGGAGCAAGGGAAGCCAGCGGGCCGACCCGTCCGCGGGTTTCCCGACGCCGGCCGGCAACGCCTCGAAGTACCGCAAGAACCCTCCGCGCTGTGCGGGAAAACATGCGTGCCGCTCGCGTCAGGGGGTACACGGCTGTCGCCGGCGTTGTCCGAAGGGGGGATCCATGAGCGTGTCCCATGAACGGCCGCTCCTGCTCAGAGCGATCGGGGCGGTGGTCCAAGTCGTGGCCGGGGCAGCGGCGTTGCTGGTGCTGGTCGCCTGCCTGGCTGCCGTGGTCAAGCTGACGCTGACGCCGTCACCGGCCTCGGTCGGCATCGCGCACACCAACCTGCGACCGGGTGCGACCATCCGGCTGTATCTCCAGCAGCCTTCGGTACGGCAGGCGCTTCTGCAGATCGGCGGCAACGTCCTGGTCGGCGTGCCCTTCGGACTCGCGCTGCCGGTGTTCGCGCCCCGGTTCCGCGGCGTCATGCGGGTCCTGGCAGCAACCCTGGTGGTGGTGGGGGCGCTGGAGGTGGCTCAGCACTTCTTCGTGCCGGGGCGCTCCTTCGACGTCGACGACATCATCCTGGCGCTCGTCGGCGCGCTCGCCGGCTACCTGCTCGCCGGGCGTCGCCTGTCCCGCCTCGTCCACCCTCGCCACCGCCACGCTTGGCAGCGCTACGGCGACCGCCTGCGCCGTCGGCGCGCTCAGCAGACCTGACGGCGCCCCTGCGAGACCAGGCCGACCGGCCGGGCTCATGGGACCGGGTGACGGGACGTCAGTCTCCCGACCTGCGAGCCGGGTCGAGGCTGCCACTCCGCAGGGTGGGCGCCGGCAAGCGATCACACTTTCACGGCAACCGGGCCGACCGCCAAGATGAGCGCATGAAGCGGTTCGACGAGGACTTCACCGAGGAACAGGTCGCCCGTTCACGGGCCCGCAGGCGCGACACCTTGCCACTGCGGTACGCCTCCGCGGCCGTCGGGCTCGTCGTGCCTTGCCTGCTGGGATTCACACCGCTCGGCGCGGCGGTGATCGCCGCGGTCGGCGACCTGGCCGGGGGCGGCTGGGCGGCGCGGGCCGCTTCGGGTGCCGTGGCGCTGCAGACGGTGCTGTCGCTGGTGGGGCTGCCGCTTTCGGTGCGCGGCGAGATCGTGAATCGCCGCTGGGGCTTGTCGGTTCGCCGATGGAGTCTGTTCGCGACCGACGCGCTCAAGGGCTTCGCGCTTGCCGCGCTGGTCTCGGCCGGTGTGGCGACGGCTCTGTACGCGCTGCTGCGTTCCGCCCCGGCCCGCTGGTGGCTCTGGGCGGCACTGGCAGGGGCCGCGGGGGTCTTCCTCCTGTCGTTCCTCGTCCCGGTGGTGCTGGAGCCGCTGTTCAACCGTTTCCGCCCGCTGGACGAAGGCCCGCTCCGAGAGCAACTGGCCGCGCTGGTGGCCGGCTCCGGCGTCCCCGTGCGGCAGCTGCTGGTCAGCGACGCGTCGAGGCGGACGACCGCGACCAACGCCTACGTCTCCGGCATCGGCCGAACGCGCCGCCTGGTGCTCTGGGACACGACGATCCAGCAGGCGCCGCACGAGGAGGTCGCGGCCATCGCGGCCCACGAACTGGGGCATGCGGCGCGGCGGGACGTGCTCGGGCTGACGGCGCTGTCGGCGCTCGGCGTCGCGGCCGGCACAGCGGTGCTGGCAGCCGCGCTGCGCTCCCCCGCCCTGCTGAGCGCTGCGGGGGTGTCCCGGCAACAGGATCCGCGTTCGCTCGGCCTGGTCCTCGCCGTGGTCGCCGTGCTGGGCGCGGTGACGGGTCCTGCCTTCAACGCCGTGAGCCGCCGGGTGGAGGCGCGGGCCGACGGCTACGCCCTGGATCTGACGCAGGCTCCGGACGCCGTCGTGGCCATGGAACGGCGACTGGCCGTGGCGAACCTCACCGACCTGGACCCGGACCGGCTGACGGTCTGGCTCTTCGCCACCCATCCACCGATCCGGGACAGGATCGCCCACGCCCGGTCCTGGGCGGCGGAACGGCCATGACCCGCGGCGCCCGACCGGCGCCGCGCAGCTCCCGCGAAGGAGGTGCCGTGCGCCCCGCGTCGTGGAGCTGCCCCGCCGGACTACGGTCGAACTCCGCCCACCCGCACGACGATCGAGGAGACCTCACGTGACCGACCAGGATGCCGCCGCGTTCTGGACCGAACGCCATCTGTGCGTGCTCGCGACGCCACGCGCCGACGGATCCATCCACCTGGTCCCGGTCGGCGCCACGTACGACCCCGCCAGCGGCACGGCCCGCGTCATCACCAGCGCGACGAGCGTCAAGGTGCGCAACATCCGGCGCGCGGCGGCACCGGTGCGTGTCGCCCTCACCCAGGTCGACGGCCGGCGATGGACGACATTGGAGGGCGTCGCCCAGGTGACCGACGACCCGACCGCCGTCAAGGACGCCGAGGAACGGTATGCCCGCCGCTACCGGCAACCCCGCCCGAACCCGGCTCGCGTGGTCATCGAGATCGCGGTCGACCGGGTACTCGGGACGTGCCGTGTCCCGCTGCCCGGGCGTTGACCCGCCCGAACGGCACCACGCCTCCGCGGCCGTCCCGAACGGGAGCCGCGGGCCCCGTCGAGCTGCGGCTCCCGCGCCGCCACCGGGCCTACTTGGCAGGCATGAGAACCGTGTCGATGATGTAGACACGGGCGTTGGCGGTCTGCACGTTCCCGCAGACGACCTTGGCACTCTGGTTGACGGTGAACTCCTGGCCCGAGCCGGTGACCGTCAGCGAGCCGCCCTCCAGGGTCTTGTGGGTCCCGGCGAGCATGGCGGGCGTGAGCTGACCGGGCGTCACATGGTAGGTGAGGATCTGGGTCAGCTTCGCCTTGTCGTTCAGGACGGCGTCCAGCGTCGCCTTCGGAATCTTGGCGAAGGCGGCGTTGGTCGGCGCGAACACGGTGATGTCCTTGGCCGAGTTCAGCGTGTCCACCAGCCCCGCCTTCTGCACCGCGGCCACGAGGGTGGACAGCGCCGGGTTGTGCGAGGCGGCGGTCGCGACCGGGTCCTGCGCCATGCCCGCGAAGCTGCCCGCGCCGGAGGCCGGCACCGCTGAACAGGCCGGACCGAACGGCGCCGCCATGGCGCCGGCGCCGGACGGCTCCCCCGTGGACGGGGCGGCCGAGGACGAACTCGCGGGCGGGTTGGCCGCGTTGCTCGTGCTGCTGCCACTGCTGCAGGCGGAGAGACCGAGGGCCAGCGTCCCCGCGGCGACGACGGCGACAAGGGGGAGGGTACGGGACATGGTCGTGCTCCTGTAGGTCGGCCGGCCTGTGCCGGCGGGTTCTCGGGACTGTCCGCGAGCGTCGGCGTTCCTTGCGCTCACACCCGCTATTCGGCCTCGCGCGGCGACCGGATGGGTCGACCGCCGGACTTCTCAACTCCGCTGGCGGAAAGCCCCGGAGAGCAGCGCGATGGCCCCGGCCCGCCCCGGAGACGCGTCGGCGGCCGGGCGTGCCCGCGCTTCGCGCCAGTTGCCGACGCACGGCTCAGGGAACATCTTCATGTGGAGCGCACTGCCTGCCCCGGCGCTGCGCACACGGCGAGGCGCCCGCGCGCTTCCCCGGTCCCGGCAGGGGTCGTACCGACCACCATCCCAGGAGGACCCGATGTGCCGTCTGTTCGGTCTCAGCAGCGCCCCGCACCGCACCCAGGCCACGTTCTGGCTGCTCGACGCCCCCGACAGCCTCAACGACCAGAGCCACCGCGACCCGGACGGCACCGGACTGGGCTACTTCTCCCCCGACGGCACCCCGCAGGTCCACAAGGCCCCCATGGCCGCCTACCGCGACCGCGCGTTCGCCACCGAAGCACAGCACGTCCAGTCCACGACGTTCCTCGCGCACGTGCGCTACGCCTCCACCGGCGCCCTGGAAGCCCGCAACACACACCCCTTCGAACAGGAGGGACGCCTGTTCGCACACAACGGCGTCATCGAGGACCTCGACGCCCTCGACACCCACCTCGGCGCGGACCTGCGCCTCGTCCAGGGCGACACCGACTCCGAACGGTTCTTCGCCCTCATCACCCGCGAGACCAGGGCCAACGGCGGCGACGTCGGCACCGGCATCGAGCAGGCTGCCCGCTGGATCGCGCAGAACCTGCCGGTCTACGCGCTCAACCTCATCCTGACCACCCCCGACGGCCTTTGGGCGCTGCGCTACCCCGACACCCACGACCTCTACGTGCTCCACCGCTCCGCCGGCGGCCAGCACGGCACCCGCCACCTCGACCACAGCGGCACCGCGGGGCGCATGCGCATCCACTCCGACACGCTGGCCGACATCCCCGCCGTCGTACTCGCCAGCGAACGCATGGACGACAACCCCGCCTGGCGCCCGATGACGTCGGGGGAACTCCTGCATGTGGGCCCCGACCTGCGCTCCACCAGCCGCGTCATCCTGCCGGACCGGCCCGCACACCGGCTCACCCTGGGCGATCTGCGCCCCGACGCCGCCGCCTCCCAGCAAGCCGCCTGACGGCCTGGGCCCGCCGGCGCCCGGCCCGTCGCGGTTCTCTTCCGATACCGCAGGCCTCGTGCGAGCGGTGCCGGGGGCTGCGGTTCAGGGACGTCGGTTGCGATGCTGGTGGCCCCTGCCCGCTGACCGCTGCGGGCCGGCACCCACCACCTGTTCACGTCCTCGATGACGTACTGGTGCTCGGCCGGCCAGGAGCAGGAGCAGCCCACGAACGTGACCCGCGTCTTCCCGCTCCTGCTCTCCGCCATGGCCGGCCGGCCAGTCCCGGTCAGGCGTGGGCGGGCAGGGCGGCGAGGGCGTCGATCTCGACGCGGAAAGCCGGGTGGACAAGTCCGGCGACCTTCACCAGGGAGCACGCCGGCGCTCGGCTTGGATCGAGGTACTCGTCCCGGATACGGCGGAATGCGTCCAAGTCGCCCAGGTCGGTCAGGTAGACGCTCAGCTTGACGACGTCCTGGAAGGTGGCGCCCGCCGCGTCGAGGGCGGTGGCCAGGTTGGAGAAGACCTGCCGTATCTGCGCAGCGGCGTCGGACTCCCCGACGAGGGTGCCGTCCGCGTCGAGCGGGACTTGACCGGAGACCGCGACCATGGGGCCGGTGAACGCCACGGCGTGGCTGTAGCCGTTGACGGGCGGACTGCCTTGGGGGCGGACGAAGTGCTGCACATGTACTCCTGCATCATGGCGGCGGTAGCCTGGCGCGCTGGATATCGTCGGCATTCTCGCAGAACGGCGGTGCCCCGTCGGCGCGTTGCGGCGCTGCTCGGGCCGTGGCACCCGTGGCCGTGGTCCCGGTGGCATTGACCGAACCCAGATCCCGGCCCGGCCACGTCGTTCGAGGCCGCCACTCAACCAACGAGCGGCGATCGGTTGCGGGTCGGCGGCTCCGCCGCGCGCCGCGTGCACCCTCTTGACGACTCCGCGGCAGTCGGCAAGATCGTTGAAAGTTTCGAGCATGCAGCAGCCGCGCAGCTCCGCTCCCAAGGGGCCTTCGCTTCGAGCGAGGCCCGCGGAGGCCGAGGCAGAGCCAGCCCAGCCCTGCAGGCACGCGGTATGCCAACCCATCGACATAGAAGAGGACTTTCGAAATCCAGCCGAAATCATTGACAACTTTTTCGAAGGCCTCAACACTGTCGGCGTTGAACCACCCGGCCGTCCCACGCCAGGGGCGGACCCCTCTGCCTTTCCCCACCCACCTGCCGCAGCGCACGTGTCGGCGACGTGTCGGTGTCCCCTGCCCGCGCACGGCAACAGGGGCAGCCGGACCGCCGTCCTCCCACGGCCTCGGCACAACGAGGAGGAACACGCGTGTCCAACGCTTCGCCCCAGCGGCGAATGACGAACCCCATGAAGGCGCTCGTCGGCCTGGTCTCGGCTGTCGTGCTCGCCCTCATCGCCCTTGCCGCCCTCCCGGGCGCCGCCAGCGCCGCCACCACGATCACGTCGAACTCCACCGGC
>NZ_JBHSQJ010000065.1:0-16689 GCF_042658505.1 Streptacidiphilus monticola
GTCCAGCCACGCCTTCCACGAGCCCGAGTGCGCGGGCTCACTGCTGGAGTTGTCGACCACACCGGAGGACGCGGTCCACGGGGACGCGCTGCCGGTCTCGAAGCCGGGGTTGCCCAGCTTCTGCCCCGGGGCCGAGCAGCCGCCGCCGCTGGAGGAGGTCACGGTCCAGGTGAACGACGTGGACCCGGAGGCCGTGCCCGAGGACGCGGTGACCGTGACGTTGGACGTGCCGGCCGTCGTCGGCGCACCGGTGATCTTGCCGGCCGAGGAGATGGACAGACCCGCCGGCAGACCGGTGGCGCTGTAGGTCAGCGACTTGCCCGCCGAGTCCGAGGCGCTGATCTGCAGCGAGACCGAAGTGCCCACGGTGGTGGTCTGGTTGCCCGGGTTGGTGACGCTCACCGTCTCGGTGCCGCCGCCTCCGCCGCCCACGATCGGGTGCGAGATGGCGCAGGCGTTGGTGTCGTTGGACCAGCTGGCCTGCTCGGCGAAGGTGCCGGTGCCCATGGTGACGTTGGCGGCGCCGCCGGCCTGGCCCGGGGAGATCCAGGCACACTCGTCGGAGTTCTCCTGGCCGTTGTAGGAGCTGCCCGTGTTGTTGGTCCACCCGCCGGCCGGGAACTGGTCGGACATCATCTCGTGCCACTCGTGGCCGAGGGTCATCGTCCAACCATCCAGCGTTCCGGGAGAGTTGACGAAGCCGACGCCGCAGCCGGAGCCCGAGTCCATGTTGTAGGGCTGGTTGCTGAAGGCCACGTCCCCGTACGGCGAGCTGACCGCACCGCCGGTGAGGCTGGAGTCACCCGTGTAGTCGTGCCAGGCGCAGTACTGGCCCTGGTAGTTGTCGGGGTTGGTGCCGTGCGGCGACAGGATCACGTAGTAGGCGTAGCGGTTGGAGGCCGCCGTCGTGTTCCCGAAGTGCGCCGCCGCGTTGACGGCCTCCTGGCCGAGCTGGTGGCCGGTGGCCGCGCTGGGCGAGGAGGTCGAGTTGTCGTACCAGACACCGGAGAGCACGCCCCCGCTCTGGTACGGGATGAAGTTGGCGTTCGAGGGGCAACTGGTGGCGCCGGTCGAGACGTTGGGCCCGTCGCACCACTGGGTGAGGTCGGCGGACCACAGCTCGTTGCCGGTGCCGATGCCCTTGAACATCTCCTGGGTCACCGGGGCCGCACCGTCCGGGTCCCCGGAGAAGGTGGCGTCGCCGTTGGCGTTGGTGCTCTGCGTCCCCCACTGGGAGCCGTAGAAGACCAGGTAGACCTTGGAGTGCCCGCTGTTGACGCCGACGCCGTTGATGCCGCCGCCGTAGGACAGCGTCTCGGGGCCGGTGGCCGCGGGGCTCACCTGCGTGGCCGCCCACTGCTTCATCCGCTGGTTCTTCTGGATGGTGGGGATCACGCCGTGGCGGTAACTGTGCTGGTACGCCGGGCTGTAGGGGTTGCTCACGGCGCTGGTGTGGCTGCCGCCGGACGCCGCCGACGCCGCTGGGGCGGCGGCTATCAGCGCTCCGGTGAGGAGGGGCAGCGCCGCCAGCCCGGTCAGGGCCGCGCGGACGGCACCGCGTCCATGGGTTGTACCCATCGGTGGGGGTTCCTCTCTCTGCGTGCACGAAGGGACGGTGGTCCTGTGACGTACGGGAGATGGAGCCAACTGTGGTGCTGCAGAGGCGGTCTGATGAGCCGCCAGATCTGGCACCACTCGCTGTGGTGCCAAGGAAAGCAGCGTTGACGCGATGCGGTCAACAGCGCCGGCACAGCTTTCGCACAGGCACTTACCTGACTCTCACCAAGCCGCGGTCGCCCTCCGCATCGCCGCCGATCACCCCCGCGAACGCGACGTCCGGAACCCGCCGGACCGCCCGCGCCGATTCGCGCACCATCGAGGCATGACCTCGACGACCACCGCCTTCACGGCTCTTCCGCTCCACCCCACGACCGCCGCCGAACTCCGCGAGCGGGACGACGCGGGCCGCCGCCGCACGCCCTTCACCGACACCGAGGGCGGCAGCCCGCTGCGCTGCTGCCTGCGGCGCAGCGGGCCCGGTGAGCGGATCGTGCTCGTCTCCTACGCGCCGCTGCGCCGCTGGGCCGAGGAGACCGGCGCCGACCCGGGCGCCTACGACGAGTGCGGCCCCGTCTTCCTGCACGCGGATCCGTGTCCTGGTCCGGACGGCGAGGCCGGCGGGTATCCGCTGCGGCTCCACGGTCCGCGACGGATGTTGCGGGCCTACGACGCCTCCGGCCGCATCCTCGGCGGGACGCTGCTCGAACTCCCGCATGCCGGCCAGGAAGAACTGGATGCCGCCGTCGGCGACGCGTTCGCCGACCCTCAGGTCGCCGTGGTGCACCTGCGCGCGGTGGAGTTCGGCTGCTTCCTCGCGGAGCTGCGGCCCGGACAGCCCTGAGAGACCCCCCGGTTGACACGCGACCGCCCCGGCCGACAGCTGTCGGCCGGGGCGGTCGCGGTCTCCTGGTGGGGCGTCAGCCCAGCGACGCCAGCGCCTGGTTGAAGGTGGCGGAGGGGCGCATCACGGCCGCGGCCTTGGCCGGGTCCGGCTGGTAGTAGCCGCCCAGGTCCACCGGGGAGCCCTGGACCGCGACCAGCTCTGCCGCGATGGTCTGCTCCTGCTCGGTCAGGGTCTTCGCCAGCGGCGCGAAGACCTCCGCCAGCTTGGTGTCGTCGGTCTGCTTGGCCAGCTCCTGGGCCCAGTACAGGGACAGGTAGAAGTGGCTGCCGCGGTTGTCGATGCCGCCGACGCGACGGGCCGGGGACTTGTCCTCCTCCAGGAACGTCGCGGTGGCACGGTCCAGCGTGTCCGCCAGCACCTGGGCGCGGGCGTTGCCGGTGGACTGGGCCAGGTGCTCGAAGGAGGCGGCCAGGGCGAAGAACTCGCCCAGGCTGTCCCAGCGCAGGTAGTTCTCCTTGACCAGCTGCTGCACGTGCTTCGGCGCGGAGCCGCCGGCGCCGGTCTCGAACAGGCCGCCGCCGTTCATCAGCGGGACGATCGAGAGCATCTTGGCGCTGGTGCCGAGCTCCAGGATCGGGAACAGGTCGGTCAGGTAGTCGCGCAGCACGTTGCCGGTGACCGAGATGGTGTTCTCGCCGCGGCGGATGCGCTCGACCGAGAGCTTGGCGGCCTCGACCGGCGAGAGGATCTGGATGTCCAGGCCCTCGGTGTCGTGCTCCGCCAGGTACTGCTTGACCTTGCCGATCAGCACGGCGTCGTGGGCGCGGTTCTCGTCCAGCCAGAAGACGGCCGGGTCGCCGGTCAGCCGGGCCCGGGTGACGGCCAGCTTGACCCAGTCCTGGATCGGCGCGTCCTTGGTCTGGCAGGCGCGGAAGATGTCGCCGGTGGACACCTCCTGCTCCAGCACCGCGTTCCCGTTCGCGTCCACCAGGCGGACGGTGCCGTCGGCCGGGATCTCGAAGGTCTTGTCGTGGCTGCCGTACTCCTCGGCGGCCTGGGCCATCAGGCCGACGTTCGGGACCGAGCCCATGGTGGCCGGGTCGTAGGCGCCGTTCGCGCGGCAGTCCTCGATGACGGCCTGGTAGACGCCGGAGTAGCTGTGGTCCGGCAGCACGGCGAGGGTGTCCGCCTCCTGGCCGTCCGGGCCCCACATGTGGCCGGAGGTGCGGATCATGGCCGGCATCGAGGCGTCGACGATGACGTCCGAGGGGACGTGCAGGTTGGTGATGCCGCGGTCGGAGTCGACCATCGCCAGGGCCGGGCCCTCGGCCAGCTCGGCGTCGAAGGAGGCCTTGATCGCCTCGCCCTCCGGGAGCTTGTCCAGACCGGCCAGGATCGCGCCGAGGCCGTCGTTCGGGCTGAGCCCGGCGGCGGCCAGGGTCTCGCCGTGGGCGGCGAAGGTCTTCGGGAAGAAGGCGCGGACCACGTGGCCGAAGATGATCGGGTCGGAGACCTTCATCATGGTGGCCTTCAGGTGCACCGAGAACAGCACGCCCTCGGCCTTGGCCCGGGCCACCTGGGCGGCCAGGAACTCGCGCAGCGCGGCGACGCGCATCACCGAGGCGTCGACGACCTCGCCGGCCTGCACCGGGACGGACTCACGCAGCACGGTGGTCGAGCCGTCCTTGCCGACCAGCTCGATGCGGAGCGCACCGGCCTCGCCGATCACCGTGGACTTCTCGGTGGACGCGAAGTCGTTCTCGCTCATGGTGGCGACGTTGGTCTTCGAGTCGGCCGACCAGGCGCCCATGCGGTGCGGGTGCTTGCGGGCGTAGTTCTTCACCGAGGCGGGGGCGCGGCGGTCGGAGTTGCCCTCACGGAGCACCGGGTTCACGGCCGAGCCCTTGACCTTGTCGTAGCGGGCGCGGATCTCGCGCTCCTCGTCCGACTTCGGGTCGTCCGGGTAGTCCGGCAGCGCGTAGCCCTGGGCCTGCAGCTCGGCGATGGCGGCCTTGAGCTGCGGGATCGAGGCCGAGATGTTCGGCAGCTTGATGATGTTGGCCTCCGGCGTCTTCGCCAGCTCGCCCAGCTCCTTCAGCGCGTCGCCGATGCGCTGCCCCTCCTCCAGGTACTCGGGGAAGACGGCGATGATGCGCCCCGCGAGGGAGATGTCGCGGCTCTCCACGCCGATCCCGGCCGTGGCGGCGTACGCCTGGACGACCGGCAGGAACGAGTACGTGGCCAAGGCCGGGGCCTCGTCCGTGTGCGTGTAGATGATGGTCGAGTCAGTCACCGGGTGCTCCGCTCCACTTCTGCAACATTGCTCGACATCAAGATATCTCCCCGAGGGGCGTTCCGGGGAACCCGGCTCGGCGTCCCGCCCGGCCCGCCAGGAGTCCGGCGCACGCCACGGCTCGCGGAAAACCTGTTGCGCCCGATCCCCGCGCCCCGGCTAGGGTGTGCCCGTCCCTGTGACGCCGAGCTTCGACGGGTCGAAAGAGGAGGTGTGTCCGCAATGGTCGCCGCCATCACGCGGCGCGCTTCCGCATGCGCGCCAGACGCCTTTCCCCGTACCGCGCCCACCGCCTGACGCACCGACTGCCTCTGCCCGCGGTGGGCCCGCTCCCAGGAGACCTCCACCGTGCGCCAGCAGCGCTTCTCCGCTTCCTCCGAAGCTTCCTCCGAACTCGACTCCTTCAGCCGTATCCGCGGCAAGGGCGGCAGCAACCGCCGTCACCGGTTCGACGAGGACGACGACCTCCCCGACTACGGCCTGCCCTTCTCCGACGACGAGGACCAGGGCGCCGCCGACCCGGCCTCCCTCCCGGCGGGCGACCGCTGGTCCACCTGGGACCGGTCCACCCCGACGGAGAAGGGCCCCGAGCCCCGACCCGACTGGGTGGTCACCGAACTGGCCGCCGTGGACACGGAGTTGGGCATCGTGAAGACCGGCAAGGAAGCCGACGTCTTCCTCGTCGAACGTGCCGTCCCCGGCACCGACCGGCGGACGCTCATGGCCGCCAAGCGCTACCGCGACTCCCAGCACCGGATGTTCCACCGCGACTCGGGCTACCTGGAGGGCCGCGCCCACAAGGAGTCCCGGGTCAGCCGGGCCATGGCCAAGCGTACCGCCTTCGGCAAGGAGGCCATCGCCGGCCAGTGGGCCGGCGCCGAGTTCTCCGCGCTGTGCCGCTTGTGGTCCTCCGGCGTGGCCGTCCCCTACCCCGTGCAGATCGTCGGCACCGAGATCCTCATGGAGTTCATCGGTGACGCCACCGGCGCCGCAGCCCCGCGCCTGGCCCAACTCTCCCGTGAGGAGGCCGATCTGACGGACCTGTGGGAGCAGCTCGGCCACAGCCTCTCGCTCCTCGCCCGCCAGGGCTACGCGCACGGCGACCTGTCGCCCTACAACCTCCTGGTGCACGAGGGGCGCCTGGTGGTCATCGACGTGCCGCAGATCGTTGATGTCGTCGCCAATCCACGCGGCCGCGCCTTCCTGGAGCGCGACGTCCGCAACGTCGGCTCCTGGTTCACCGCCCGCGGCCTCCCCCAGTCCGAGGTGGACCGGCTCGCCGCCGACGTGGCCTTCGACGCCCGCCTCGACTGACACCGGGGACCGCCCCGCAAGGCGAGGACCCGGTGCGGCCGAAGCCGCACCGGGTCCCGTGTCACCGGTCGTGCGTCGCGGTGCTCAGGACGCCGTGCAGGTGAGCGTCGGCGCGCTGTTGCTGCCGCTGTAGCTCGCACCGAAGCCGAAGCTGGTGTTCGCGCCGGCGGCGATGCTGCCGTTGTAGTTCATGTTCACCGCGGAGACCGAGGCCCCCGACTGGGTGTAGCTGGCGTTCCACATGTTGCTGATGGCCTGGTTCCCGCCGAAGGTCCAGGTCACCTTCCACGAACTGATCGCGGTGGAACCGGTGTTGGCGACCGTGACGTTGGCGTTGAAGCCCGCGCCCCAGTCACTGCTGATGGTGTAGGTCGCGGTGCACGCGGCCCCGCCGGTGGCGGCCTTGGTGGTGGCGGTCACCGCGGCGGAGGCCGCGGAGACGTTGCCCGCCGCGTCCTGCGCGGTCACCGTGTAGCTGTACGCCGTCGAGGCCGACAGCCCCGTGTCCGTGAACGTCGTCCCCGACGTCACGGTCCCGACCTTGGTCGAGCCCCGGTACACGTTGTACGCGGTCACGCCCACGTTGTCCGTCGACGCCGTCCACGACAGCGACACCGAACTGCTGGTCGTACCGGTCACGGTGAGCCCCGTCGGGGTCGACGGAGGCGTGGTGTCACCGCCGCCGGTGGAGGAGGCGGTGGTCGCGCTCACCGCGGCGGAGGCCGCGGAGACGTTGCCCGCCGCGTCCTGCGCGGTCACCGTGTAGCTGTACGCCGTCGAGGCCGACAGCCCCGTGTCCGTGAACGTCGTCCCCGACGTCACCGTGCCGACCTTGGTCGAGCCCCGGTACACGTTGTACGCGGTGACGCCCACGTTGTCCGTCGACGCCGTCCAGGACAGGGAGACCGAACTGCTGGTCGTGCCGGTCACCTTGAGGCCGGTCGGGACGGACGGAGGCGTGGTGTCGCCGCCGCCGGTGGAGGTGCCCAGCGCCGGGTACGCGTTGTTCACCAGCTGCTGGAACTGCGCGGCGAACCACTGGCCGGCCGGCACGTCGTAGCCGGGGATAGCGTCGGTCGGGTATGTGCCGCCGTTGCCGTCCGACTGGGTGCCGTTCGGGTCGCAGTGCGGGTCACCGTGGGTGTGGGTCGCGGTCGGGTAGTCGCCGTCGGACTCGCCCGGGGGCTTGACCCAGACGTAGGCGATCACCGGGTCGCTGGACCCGTACGGCAGTGCCGTCGGCCGGTAGCCGATGCCGGCGCCGTTGACGTTGCACCAGTCGCCGCGGAACGGACGCTGGTCCACCTTGTTGGCGGCGACGTAGTCGTTGACGTTGGTCGGCGAGGAGTTGAGCGCGGTGGGCCGCGCGGAACCGCCCCAGCCGTTGCGGGAGGTGTCGATCACCATGCCGACGCTGCTCGGGAAGCCGGCGCTCACCAGGGCGGCGTGCATGTCCTTGTTGTAGTGGTACTCGTCGAACTCGGGGTTCCACTGGTAGAAGTTGGCCGAGTCCAGCGGCTGGCCGCCCACCTGCAGCGTGGAGTTGGTGAGGAACGGCTCCTCGGTGGGCGTGGTGTTGGCGGTGTTGGAGACGAAGCCGTCGATGCTGGCGAAGCCGGCCGTCGTCGCCTTGGCCACCTTGGCGAACTCCTGCGCGGCCGGGCCCATGTTGCTGGACCAGCCGAGCCAGCCGGAGTGGCCGATGTCGATGTAGTTGTAGACGTTCGGGATCGCGTGCAGCTTGTTCAGCGCGTACTCGACACCCTGCTCGTAGAAGGGCGTCGCGGTGGCGCAGGCCGTCTTGGACTGGTTGGTGACGGCGTTGGGCAGCGAGTCCGGCTCGATGAAGGCGACCACGCGCAGGTTGGCGTAGGCGCTGTTGGAGAGCAGGGACGCGATCGGATCGATGAACTGCGTCTCGTAGGTGGTCAACCCGGCAGCGGTGGCCGGGAGTTCACCGTTGGAGGCGAGGGCGGCGCAGTCCCGGCCGGGGAGGTCGTAGACGACGACCTCGAACAGCACCGGGTTGGTGCTGCTGGCCTGGGCGGCGGCCTTGTCCAGCTGTGCCTTGAGGCCGAGGTGGGTGCTGTCGCCGGTGACGGCGGCGATCCGGTCCATCCAGATCGCGGTCTGGTAGTTCGCCACCTTGGCCTCGGTGGCGCCCAGCGTGCCGCCGTCGGCGGCGGCCTGGGCGTTGACCTCGGCCACATAGTCGGGGTTGAGGTACGGAGTTGCCCCCACGAAGGGGTTGGCGACGTGCGTGACGGCGGCACTCGCGGACTGCGAGGCGAGCATCGGGAGCAGGCCGGCTGCGCCGAGCGCCATTGCCGCGCCCACGGCGCGCAGCTTGCGCAGTGGTCTTGCGTCGGATCGGGCCACGGAGCGGGATCCTTTCGGGTGGGGGGGTCGGTCCCTGGTGGCAACCAGTGGGAGCGCTCCCACAGTAGGGACGGCCCCTGACGGCCCGTCAAGACCCTTGTTCGCGAACGTGAAAGTTACGCGGCACCCCCTGTTGCGCGGCGAGGTCGCTCCGCTAGCGTGTCCGCCCGGCAGCCAGTGCGAGCGCGCGACAACCCCCCCACCCGACGGGAGTCGACACCCCATGCACGCCCACGCTCGCCGATCCTTCCTGGCCGGAGCCGCCGGCCTCGCGGGTCTGACCGCAGCGCTACTGCCGCTCACCCAGGGCAGCCCCGCCGCCGCGGCCACGGCCTCCTGCAACGTCAGCTACAGCGTCAGCAACGACTGGGGCAGCGGCTTCACCGCCGCGGTCACCGTCACCGACACCGGCACCGCGCCTCTGAACAACTGGACGCTGACCTACACCACCACCGGCAACCAGACGCTGTCGAACGGCTGGAACGGCACCTGGAGCCAGTCCGGGCACACCGTCACCGTCGCCGCGCCCAGCTGGGCGGCGAGCATCGCCGCCGGGGCGAACTACACGACGAACGCCAACTTCAGCTACAGCGGCACGAATTCGGCCCCAACCGGCTTCGCGGTGAACGGCATCGCCTGCGGGCCGACCGGATCGGCATCGGCCTCGGCGTCCGCTTCGGCCTCCGCTTCGGTCTCGGCCAGCGCCAGCGCCAGCGCCAGCGCCTCGGCCTCCGCCTCGGCGAGTGCCGGCCCCAGTTCCAGCGCGACCGGCTCCACCGGGGCTCCCGCCCTGCACGTCTCCGGCAACAAGCTGGTCGACGCCTCCGGGCGCACCGTCACCCTGCACGGCGTCAACCGCTCCGGCGGCGAGTTCGCATGCGTCCAGGGCAACGGCATCTGGGACGGCCCGATGGACCAGGCGAGCGTCGCCGCCATCGCCTCCTGGCATGCCAACGCCGTCCGCGTGCCGCTGAACGAGGACTGCTGGCTGGGGCTGTCGAACGTCAGCTCGGCCTACGCCGGCGCGAACTACATCAACGCCGTCAAGTCCTACGTCTCGCTGCTGCACCAGAACGGGCTCGTCGCCATCCTCGACCTGCACTGGACCGACGGCGTCTACACCGGCAACTCCTCCGCCTGCACCTCCGCCACCGCCACCTGCCAGAAGCCGATGCCCGACGCGGCCAACGCCATCCCGTTCTGGACCTCGGTGGCCAACACCTTCAAGGGCGACAACGCCACCGTCTTCGACCTGTTCAACGAGCCGTACCCGGAGCGCGCCACCGGCAGCGAGACCAGCGGCTGGACCTGCTGGCGCGACGGTGGCACCTGCTCCGGCATCGGCTACCAGGTGGCCGGCATGCAGTCCATGGTCAACGCGGTGCGCGGCACCGGCGCCACCAACGTGATCATGCTCGGCGGCCTCGCCTACTCCAACGACCTGACCCAGTGGCTGACCTACAAGCCGACCGATCCGACCGGCAACCTGGCCGCCTCCTGGCACAGCTACAACTTCAACACCTGCAGCTCCAGCAGCTGCTGGAGCAGCCAGATCGCGCCGGTCGCGGCTCAGGCCCCGCTGGTGACCGGCGAGTTGGGCGAGAACGACTGCGGCCACAGCTACGTCGACTCCCTGATGAACTGGCTGGACACCCAGGGTGGCTCCTACCTCGCGTGGACCTGGAACACCTGGGACTGCTCCTCCGGCCCCTCGCTGATCAGCGCCTTCGACGGCACCGCGACCGCCTACGGCGCGGGGGTGAAGGCCCACTTCCAGGCTCTCGGCTGAACCGGCACACCGGCGGCTGACCGCCGCTCCGCCCCGCCCGCGCACCGCCGCTCCGCCGCTGAGAGGACCGGGACCGGTCCTCTCAGCGGCGGAGCGGCGGGTGCCCCCGGCGTCACGGATGCATCCGGCAACCCTTGAGCGCGCGATCCACCGCGTTCCGGGGCCCGTACACCGCGATGCCGACCAGGTCCAGATCAGCCCGCCCGACGGCGCGGACCGCGGCCCGGTTGTCCCGGTCGTTGCCGGTGGCGAACAGATCGCCGGTGAACACCGAGACGGCCAGGCCCCGGTCCAGCGCCCGCCGGTGGGCGGCCGCCAGATCCTCCTTGCCGCCCTCGAAGACCAGCACCGGCTGTCGCGACATGGGCAGGTAGCGGGTGCCGTCGGCGTCCTCGTAGGGCTCGCCGATGACCTCAGGGAAGGCGCTGCCGACGCCGCTGACCAGGAAGGCGGTGACATTGAGGCGCTGCCAGGTCTGCAGGTCCTCGCGCAGCAGCACGGCCAGCTTGGTGTCGAAGCGCACGGGGGCCTCACCGGCGGTCGGCGCGGCGGCGGTCTCAGGGGAGGAAGCGGTGATGTCCATGCACCGAACACTGCCCTGCCGCCCGCCGCCGCGGCTTGTACGATCCTGGCATGGTTGCTGCCGCCGAGCAGGTCAGGGCGTGGCGCCCGACCGTGCCGGGGGTCAGCGAGGTTCTGCACGCGCACTTCACCGAGCACGTCTATCCCATGCACGCGCACGAGCAGTGGACGCTGCTGATCGTCGACGACGGCGCGGTCCGCTTCGACCTGGAGCGGCACGAGCACGGCACGGTGGCCGACGTGGTCACCCTGCTCCCGCCGCACGTGCCGCACAACGGGCACGCGGCGACGCCGCACGGGTTCCACAAGCGGGTCCTCTACCTGGACCCGGGCCGGATCGGGACCGAGCTGATCGGACGGGCCGTCGACTCCCCCGGCTTCGCGGACGCCGGTCTGCGGCGGCAGGTGGACCGGGCCCACCAGGCACTGCTCCTGCCCGGGGACGAGTTCGAGGCGGAGAGCCGGCTCGCCCTGGTCTGTGCCCGGCTGGCCGAGCACCTGCGCGGCACCGTGCCGCCCCCGCGGCCGCCCCGGGACCGGCAACTGGCCCATGAACTGCGCGAGTTGCTGGACGCCCGCGCTGTGGACGGGCTGTCGCTGGACGAGGCGGCGGGCCTCCTGTTCCGGCATCCGACCCATCTCGTGCGCGCGTTCTCCCGCGAGTTCGGCATGCCTCCGCACCAGTACCTGACGTCCCTGCGGGTCGACCGGGCCCGGCGGCTGCTGCTGACCGGCATGCCGGTGGGACGGGCCGCCGCCGAGGCCGGCTTCTTCGACCAGTCCCATCTGACCCGGCATTTCAGGAAGGTCCTGGGGGTGCCGCCGGGCCGCTTCCGGACGGCAGCGGCACCACCCCGGACCAGGTCGCTCAGCCGCTGACGCTGGGAGCCCCGGTCTCGATGTGGCCGACGGCCCGGCGGCTCCAGGAGGAGTCGCCGCTCACGGTGACGGTGAAGTCGTACCACCCCTGGGCGATGCTGACGGCGTTGAAGTAGTCCGACACCTTCCCGCCCGCCGGGACCTGGTAAGTCCAGCTCCCGGAGCGGTAGTTGTTCGAGACGATGGTGAAGGTGACCGGGGCCGTCCCGCCGTTCGTCAGGGTGAACCACAGCGCCTGCCTGCCCGTGTCGGGCGCCGGGGCGTAGGAGGTGACCGCCTCCGCGGTCTTCCCGGCGGCCGTCGCGTCGCCGGTGACGCGCCGCAGGAAGCGGTTGGGACCGAGGACGGTCAGGTCGTACTTCCCGTCGCCGTACCCGCTGCCGATGTTGTAGAAGTCGCTCGCGGTCCCGCCGGCGTCCACCGTGTACTGCCACGGCCCGCCGCTCCGGTAGGCGTTCGCGTGGACGGAGAAGTGCGCGGCGCTGGTGGCGGGTTGGCCCTGGTTGACGAAGTCGAGCCAGAGCAGGGTCTGGCCGTTGGCGTCGAACTCCAGCCGGTCCGCCCGGGCGTCCGGCTGGTACGGCAGGGCACGCGCGGGCCGGGTGCCGGACTCCTGGGCGGGCAGCGCGTTCGTCGTCGGGCCCGGGTTGGGGGTGACGTTGCAGCCTGCCTGGTGGACGCTCGCGCTGACGTCGGGCAGCGGCGGCAGACCGTACACCGGGTTGGCGAAGTCGAAGGCGCTGGTGAGGTCGGAGCAGACCTTGCGCCGCCAGGCGCTGATGTTGTCGCAGCGCGCCGGGGTGCCCAGCGCCGCGGTCCACGTCTCCAGGAATCGGATCACGGAAGTGTGGTCGGCCACCTGGGAGTTGACCCAGCCGCCACGGGTCCACGGCGACACGATCACCATCGGGACGCGGAAGCCGAGGCCGAGCGGGGTGCCGTTCCAGCTCTCGCCCGGGGTGCCCGCGGGGGCGACCGGCGGCGGGACGTGGTCGAAGAAGCCGTCGTTCTCGTCGTAGTTGAGGAAGAGGACGGTGGAGTCGAACACGTCTGAGTTCGCGGCCAGGGCGTTGATGATCTGGTTGACGAAGTGGGCGCCGTCGTTCGGCGGCGCGTCCGGGTGCTCGGAGTGGGCCTGGTCGGCGACGATCCAGCTGACCCGGGGCAGGGTCCCGGCGAGGACGTCGGCCTTGACGGCCGCGGCGATGTCGTCGGGGGTGGAGCCGGTGGCCTTCGGCACGGACGCCATGCCGCGCTGGTAGAGCGGGCTGCCGGTGGGCGCGTTGGCGAACTGGGTGAAGTAGGCCAGCGCGTTGTCGTTGTAGTTGTCGGAGGCGTTCTGGTAGACCTTCCAGCTCACTCCGGCGTTCTGCAGCGCCTCGGCGTAGGTCTGCCACTTCAGGCCCGACTCGTCGCCGCCGTCGTAGGCGGGGCCGCCGGCGGTCCCGTCGGGGTCGATCGTGCCGGACCACAGGTAGGTGCGGTTGGGACCGGTCGCGGACAGGATCGAGCAGTGGTAGGCGTCGCAGACGGTGTACGCGTCGGCGAGGGCGTAGTGGAAGGGGATGTCGGCGCGGGCCAGGTAGCCGAGGGTCCGGTTGGAGCCCTTGGCGGAGACCCAGCTGTCCATCCTGCCGTTGTTCCAGGCGGCGTGCTGGGTGGCCCAGCCGTGGTCCAGCGAGCCGTCGCACTGGGCGATGCTCTCCGCGCTGGTCCCCCACCACCAGGTGTTGTTGGCGCTGAGCTGCCAGGGGTACTGGCGCCCGCTCCCGTTGGGTTGGTTGAACACGCCGTAGCCGCCCGCGAGTTGGACGGTCGAGCGGTCCGCGAAGCCGCGGACCCCCTTGAGCGTGCCGAAGTAGTGGTCGAAGCTGCGGTTCTCCTGCATCAGCACGACGACGTGCCTGACGTCGGCGATGGTGCCGGTCGTGCCGGTGCCGGCTCGGGCACTGGTGGCGGGCAGGACGTCGAGGCCGAGCGCTGCTCCCAGCGCGGCGGCCGACCCCAGGAAGGCGCGGCGGCTCACGGGCGTCATCTGGCGTTTCCCCCTTCGGAGTTACGGGCGAGTAGCCCGGACTCTCCCGCCCGGAGGTGTCGCCCGCGCCCGCACAGGATGGCATGCCCATGAACGCCGGAGAACGATCGGCCTGGACCTGTTACCAAGAGGTAACCTGCCTCGGTGCATGGCGGACCCGGGGTCCGCCACGCACCGCCCTCAGTGGTGGAACGCCGGCTGCTCCCGCGGGGCGTC
Organism: Streptacidiphilus monticola; assembly: GCF_042658505.1. Classification (NCBI taxonomy): domain Bacteria; kingdom Bacillati; phylum Actinomycetota; class Actinomycetes; order Kitasatosporales; family Streptomycetaceae; genus Streptacidiphilus; species Streptacidiphilus monticola. The sequence continues at coordinate 13,892 of NZ_JBHSQJ010000065.1, forward strand.
GGAGGTCAGCCGGGAGACCGCGGTGCGCAGGTCGTCCGCCAGCAGCATGATCTTGTCGCGGCTGATGCCGTGCCGCACCAGTACCCGCTGGATGACGGTGTCCTGACGGTGCGTCGGCAGCGGGTACGCGGGCACCTGCCAGCCGCGCATCCGGAGTTCGTCGGTGAGCTGGTAGAGGGTGAAACCGGCCCGGTCCGGGTCGGTGAGCGTCCAGGAGACGGCCGGCAGCGCGGTGCCGCCGTCGTAGAGGAGGGTGAACGGGCCCATCCGCTCGACCTCGCGGGCCAGCGCCCGCGCGGTGTCGGCGCAGGTCTGCAGCACCCTGCGGTAGCCCTCGCGGCCGAGCCGCAGCAGCGTGTAGTACTGGGCCACGATCTCCCCGCCGGGCCGGGAGAAGTTGAGCGCGAAGGTGGGCATCTCGCCGCCGAGGTAGTCCACCTTGAAGACCAGCTCCTCGGGCAGGCAGTCGGGGGTGCGCCAGATCGCCCAGCCGACGCCGAGCGGGGCCATGCCGTACTTGTGGCCCGAGGCGTTGATCGACACCACCCGCTCGACCCGGAAGTCCCAGACCAGTTCCGGCTGCAGGAACGGTGCGACGAAGCCGCCGCTGGCCGCGTCCACGTGCAGCGGGATGTCCAGCCCGGTGTCGTGCTGGATCGCGTCGAGCTCGGCGGCCAGTGCCTCGATCGGCTCGTAGTCGCAGGTGAAGGTGACGCCGAGGATGCCGACGACGCCGATGGTGTTCTCGTCCACGTACTCGCGCAGCTGGTGCGGGCGCAGCCCGGTGGCGTCCGGCTCCAGCGGGACCTGGCGCAGCTCCACGTCGAAGTAGCGCGCGAACTTCTCCCAGCACACCTGGACCGGGCCGCAGACCAGGTTGGGGCGGTCGGCCGGCTTGCCCTCGGCCTGACGGCGCCTGCGCCAGCGGAACTTGAGGGCGAGGCCGCCCAGCATGGCGGCCTCGCTGGAGCCGGTGGTGGAGCAGCCGACGGCGTTGCGCCCGGCGGGGCTGTGCCAGAGGTCGGCGATCATGTGGACGCAGCGGGCCTCGATCTCCGCGGTCTGCGGGTACTCGTCCTTGTCGACCATGTTCTTGGACAGGCACTCGTCCATCAGCCGGTGCACCTGGGGCTCGGCCCAGGTGGTGCAGAAGGTGGCGAGGTTCTGGGCGGAGTTGCCGTCCAGCGCGAGCTCGTCGTGGACCAGGGCGTAGACCGCCTCCGGCGGCGAAGGCAGGTGGGGGACACGGTACTTGGGCAGCCCGGCGGCGCTGACGTGGGTGCTGTACACGTCGTCGTAGGCCTCGTCCCGGTCCAGGTCCACCTCGTGCAGCGCCACGCCGCGTCTCCTCTCGCTCGGTACCGACCGGGTTCCAGCATCGCCCGGGGGCGGCTCCGGGCGGCACCAGCACGGGACCTCCGGCGTGTCACGCCGCTGAGCACGTCGTTTGTAAATTTCTTGCTTCCTTCCGTTCGAACTCTTGTCGCGTCTGGGTCAGCCGGATACGGTTCCTGACCAGTTGCCACCCCACAGCGTGGGGTCACCGCAAGCGACGTTCCGTCACCTGCCGCAGGAGGCACCGAAGTTGCGCACCCCCTCGATAGCCGCAGCCGCCCTCTCCGCCACCGCGCTCGCGGTCGGCGTTCTGGCCGCCGCCCCCACCGCCGAGGCCAAGAGCCCGCTCAGCTGGCACCGTGCGTGCGACGTCGTGCGCACCGCGGGCGCGGTCTACTGCAACGCGCTCAAGGTCGACAGCGTGGTGGAGCACGTCAACGCCAAGGGCGTCACCCCCAACGCGACCCCCTCCGGCTTCGGGCCGAGCGACCTGCTCAGCGCCTACAACCTCCCGGCCAACGGCGGCGCGGGCCAGACGATCGCCATCGTCGACGCCTACGACGACCCGAACGCCGAGGCGGACATGAACGTCTACCGCAGCCAGTACGGGCTGCCCGCCTGCACCACCGCCAACGGCTGCTTCAAGAAGGTCAACCAGACCGGCGGCACCAAGTACCCGCGGGCCAACACCGGTTGGGCAGGCGAGATCTCGCTCGACCTGGACATGGTCTCCGCGATCGCCCCGAACGCCCACATCATCCTGGTCGAGGCCACCAGCGCCACCATGACCAACCTGGGCGCCTCGGTGAACACCGCGGTCAGCCTGGGCGCCAAGTTCGTCTCCAACAGCTACGGCGGCTCCGAGTCCTCCTCGGACACCAGCTACGACAGCTCCTACTTCAACCACCCGGGCGTCGCCATCACCGTCTCCGCCGGTGACAGCGCCTACGGCGCGCAGTACCCCGCCGCGTCCAAGTACGTGACCGCGGTCGGCGGCACCTCTCTCAAGCGCGACTCCTCCGCCCGCGGCTGGAGCGAGTCGGTCTGGCTGACCAGCTCGACCGAGGGCACCGGCTCCGGCTGCTCCGCCTACGACGCCAAGCCGACCTGGCAGAAGGACACCGGCTGCTCGAAGCGGACCATCGCCGACGTCTCCGCCGTGGCCGACCCGTACACGGGCGTCGCGGTCTACCAGACCTACGGCGGCAGCGGCTGGTCCGTCTACGGCGGCACCAGCGCTTCGGCGCCGATCATCGCGGGCGTCTACGCGCTGGCCGGCACCCCGAGCGCCGCGGTCCCGGCGGCGGACGCGTACGCCCACCCGACCGCGCTCAACGACGTGACGGTCGGCAACAACGGCTCCTGCTCGCCGTCCTACCTGTGCACCGCGGGCACCGGCTACGACGGCCCGACCGGTCTCGGCACGCCGAACGGCCTGGCGGCCTTCACCGGCTGACGCCCCC
>NZ_JBHSQJ010000065.1:16705-46462 GCF_042658505.1 Streptacidiphilus monticola
CCCGGTCATGTCCCGCCGCCCCGTCCGGGCGCGCCCCGGCGGCGGTGCGGGCGGGGCGCGGTTAGCGTGCCCGGGAGGACGGTCGAACCGAGGAGGACCTATGCGGCGGTGGAGGTCGGCGCATCGGTCCGCCGCGTCGGCGCTCGCTCTCACCGTCGTCGAGTGCCTGCTGGTCGCCGCCCTGATGCTGGGGGCCTACGCCCTCCTCCCGTCGGAGGGTGAGACGAGCACCGCGCGGCTGGTGCTGCGACTGGTCCTCGCGCTGCTGGTGGTCGGCGTGGTGATGGCGGGTCAGGTCCGGTCCGTCCTGCGCTCGGAGCGCCCGCTGCTGCGGGTGCTGCGCGCGCTGACCACGGTCTTCTGCCTCTACCTGCTCGTGTTCGCCTCGGTCTACGCCGCCGTCGCGCACGGCCACGCCGGGTCCTTCACGCAGCCGCTGTCGCACGTGGACGCGCTCTACTTCACCGTCACCGTCTTCGCCACGGTCGGCTTCGGGGACATCGCGCCGGTCACCGAGTCGGCCCGGGTCCTGGTCACCCTGCAGATGGTGCTGAACCTGGTGCTGCTCGGCGCGGGCCTGCGGCTGCTGACCGGCGCCGCGCGCATGCGGCTCAAGTCGCGGAACCAGCAGCAGGGCGGACCGGACCCCGGCGACTCCGCGTGATCCTCCTCATGCCGGCACCCCCTGCCGCGCGCGGTCGAACGATCGTTAAGCTGTCGGGGGTCCCGTTCGTGAGGAGAGAAGGCAGTGGACATCGCACTCTGGGGCAGCGTCTCGGGCGTCGAGCGCGTGGAGGCCCTCCGCGCCGAGCTGGCGGACGACCCGCCCGCGCCCTACGGCCTGCTCGGGCTGCGGCTCACCCGGGTCGAGAAGGGCGCCGTCGAGTTCTCCTTCACGCCCGGCCCCGGCGTCCTCAACCGGGCCGACGTGGTGCACGGCGGCTTCGTCGCCACCGCCCTGGACGAGGCCTGCGGCATCACTGCCCTCACCATGAGCGACCCGGCCACGCCGTTCCTGACGATGAGTCTGAACATCGAGTACCTGCGGCCGCTGCTCGCCGGGCGGACCTACACCGTCACCGGAACCGTGGTGCACAGCGGCCGGGTGCGCACGCTGACCCGGGCCGAGATCAGCGACGAGGTGGGCCGCCTGTGCGCGACGGCGACCTCGGCGCTGACCCCGAACCGCAAGGTCCTGGAGGCCCTGGACCGGTCCGCGGACTGACTCCCGGTCAGGGCAGCAGCCGGCCCCGGGCGGCGACCCAGAGCTGGTACCACTCCTCGTGGGTCAGCGCCGGCTCCTCGGCGGCGGCGTCACGGCAGGCGCGGATCCGCTCCGGGCGGCTGGTGCCGATCACCGGGACGATGCCGGCGGGGTGGCGCTGCAGCCACCACAGCAGGACGGTCTCCGCGGTGGTCCCATGACGCTCCGCCAGCTGCGCCACCAGGGCAGCCGCGGCCCGGTCGGCCTCGGTCTCCGGGCTGCCGGTGAAGCGCCCCTTCGCCAGCGGGCCCCAGGCCTGCAACTGGACGCCGTGCTCCGTGCAGTACTCCACCGTGCCGACGGGGAAGCCGAGTTCGGCCCCGGCGACGGTGTTGACCAGCACCTCGGACTCCAGCCAGTCCCGCCGGTGCAGGCTCATCTCCAGCTGGTTCGCCATCAGCGGCAGCTCCAACGGCCGCTGCAGCCGGGCGATCTGGGGCGCGCTCATGTTGGAGACGCCGAACTGCCGCACCAGCCCCTGCCGGTGCAGCGAGGTGAGCGCCTCGGCGACGTCCTCCGGGTCCGCGAGCGGGTCCGGCCGGTGCAGCAGCAGGGTGTCCAGATGGTCGGTGCGCAGCCGGGTGAGGCTCTCCTCCACCCGCTGCACGATGCTGCTGCCGCGCAGGTCGTACCAGCCGATCCGGCCGTCCTCGGGCAGCCGGATGCCGCACTTCGTCTGCAGCGTGATCCTCCCGCGCAGCCCGGGGTCCCGGTCCAGCAGTTCCCCGAAGACGGCCTCGGCCTTGCCGTGCCGGTAGATGTCCGCGTGGTCGAAGGCAGTGATGCCCGCCTCGAGCGCCGCCTCGACCGCCTGCTGCGCGTGGTCCACGTCGGCCGCGGTCCAGGGCTCGCGGTCCCAGCTCCCGCCCAAGCCCATGCAGCCGTAGATGACCCGGCTCTCCGCCATGTCCGAACCGTCCGTTCCATGACCCCCGTTGACACCGCCCCTCAGCGGCCCCGGGTCACCCTAACGGGCGCGGGCACCGAGCGTCAGAGCAGTTCCAGGACGGTCGCGTTCGCCATCCCGCCGCCCTCGCACATGGCCTGGAGGCCGTAGCGGATGCCCTGGTCCCGCATGTGGTGGACCAGCGTCGTCATCAGCCGGGCGCCGGAACCGCCCAGCGGGTGGCCGAGCGCGATGGCGCCGCCGTTGGGGTTGAGCCTGGCGTAGTCGGCGCCGGTGGCCCGCTGCCAGCCGAGGGAGACCGAGGCGAAGGCCTCGTTGACCTCGAACGCGCCGATGTCGTCGAGGGTGAGCCCGGCCCGCTTGAGCACCTTCTCCGTCGCCGGGATCGGGCCCTTGAGCATGGTGACCGGGTCGGCCCCGACCACCGTCCCGGTGTGGAAGCGGGCGATCGGCGTCCAGCCCTGGGCGGCGGCGATCTCGCTGGTGGTCACCAGCAGGGCGGCCGCGCCGTCGGAGATCTGCGAGGCGTTGCCCGCGGAGATGACCCCGTTCTCCTTGAACGGCGTCTTCAGCTGGCCGAGTTGGTCCAGGGTGGTGCCGCGGCGGACGCCCTCGTCGGTGTCGAAGACACTGCCGTCGGCGAGGGTGACCGGGGTGATCTGGCCCTTGAACCGGCCTTCGTCGATCGCCCGCGCGGCGCGCTCGTGCGAGTCGAGGGCGTGCTGGTCCAACTCGGCGCGGGAGAAGCCGAACTCCTCGGCGATCAGCTCGGCTCCCACGCCCTGGTTGAAGGCGAAGCCCTCGTAGCGCTCGGCCACCAGCGGACCGTAGGGCGCGCCGTAGTCGCCACCGGCGAAGCTGGAGCCGAGGGGCACCCTGCTCATCGACTCCACGCCGCCCGCGACGGCGATGTCGTACTGCCCGGCGATGACGCCGGCGGCGGCCTGGTGCACGGCCTGCTGGCTCGAGCCGCACTGCCGGTCGACGGTCAGCCCGGGCACGTGCTCGGGCCATCCGGCGGCCAGGACGGCGTAGCGGCCGATGCAGGCGGTCTGCTCGCCGATCTGCGAGACGCAGCCCCAGACCACGTCGTCCACCAGTGCCGGGTCCAGACCGGTGCGCGCGGCAAGGGCGTTGAGAACGTGCGCGGACAGGTCCGCCGGGTGGATCCCGGACAGCGCCCCGCCCGGCTTGCCCTTGCCGACCGCCGTACGGACGGCGTCCACGATCACCGCGTCGCGCATCTTCCCGCTCCCTCGCCGGGCCGGCAGGCCGGCTCCACTGCTCCGCTGAACGGTCGAAAAGTTACGCCCGGGTAAGCCGCGTGTCCAGCAAGCCCCCTGCCCGGCCCCGGCGGGCACGGCCGGATGGCCGCGCCCGCCGGCGGTCCGTCACGGACGGAACTGCACGACCTGCGGGTCGTGGTCGCTGGCCTGGTCGGAGTACTCGGAGTTCACGTGGACCACCTGGTAGCGGTAGTCCTCGATGCCCGGGCTGACCAGGATGTGGTCCAGCACCTGCGAGATGCCGTCGTAGACGTAGGTGTAGCGCTGGTCCACGGGGAGCGTGGTGATCAGATCCGTCAGGATCCGCGGACCGCTGCCGTCGGCGGTGCCGGTGGTGAGCGAGGCGAGCGCGGGGCTGAACTGGTAGTCGTTCAGGTCGCCGACCACGACCACGTTCGCCTTCTTGTCGGCGGCCAGCAGCTTCTGCACGAAGTCGTGCTCGACCTGCGCCTGGCCCGAACGCTGCACGGTGGACGTCTGGTCGGGGAACTGGAAGCGCCCGAACTGGTTCTGGTCGCCGCCCTTGGAGTTGAAGTGGTCGGCGATGACGAAGACCTGCTGGCCGCGGAACTCGAACTCGCCGACCAGCGGCTTGCGGCTGGAGTTCCACACCGGGTTGGCCGGATCGATGCGTCCGGGCGACAGCGTGACCTGGGCCTCGCCGTGCTCCTTCACCACCTGGGTGGCGGTGGTGGACCGGTCCACGCCCGCGTCGCCGCGGTCCACGAAGGACACCCGGGCCGGGTTGAACAGGAAGACGGTGCGGATGTTGCCACCGGGCTGGCCGCCGTCCCGGTCGTTGACCGGGTCGATCTCGCGGTACTGGTAGGCGGGGCCGCCCGCGGCCTGGATGGCGGCGGTCAGCTTGGCCAGGGTCTGGTCGGCGGCGACGGTGCCGTCGTCGGTCGCGCCGGAGTTGTCCTGGATCTCCTCCACCGCGATGACGTCGGGCGAGGCCAGGTTGGTGACCACGCCGGCCGCGAGCCGGGCGTACTTGGCGTCCGGGTCGGAGGGCGCCAGGTTCTCCACGTTGTAGGTGGCCACCGACAGTTCCTTGGCCGAACCCGGCTGCGCCGCGACCGGCGCGAGGTGGTGGTGGACCACGGTGCCGAGGGTCGAGGCGGCGACCAGGTAGCCGCCGTACATGGAGTAGTCGAGCGGTCCGACGGTGGCGCCCTGGAACTCGTCGCCGACGTCCACACCCGGGTTGGCGCCGTTCGCGGGGACGACCTCGAGCAGGCCGGAGGGCACCTGGTTCTCGCCCAGCAGCTGGGTACCGCCGCGGTAGGTCACGGCCTGGTCCGGACGGACCGTCACATACTGCTCGCCGTACTTGTCGGAGGGCCCGACCACCCGGGCGTCGTCCACCTCGACCCGCATGCCCTCGATGGACTCGTAGAAGTCCAGCGTGGAGCGGCTCGGCGTGACCGGGGTGGACTCGATGTTGCCGCCGCCGAGGTCCGGCGCGTAGTCGGCGGGCACGTCGGCGGCGCTCAGCACGATCGGCGCGGGCAGGGCGTTGCCGTTGCTCAGCACCGTGGTGGTCGCGCTGCCCAGCTCGGTCACCGACAGGTTGGAGGTGGTGCTCGCGCTCTCGCCGGAGCCGAGCGGGTAGTAGTCGCTCACCTTGCCGGAGACCAGCACCGAGTCGCCGACGGCGACGGTCGGCGCGGAGCCGGTGTAGACGAACAGGCCCTCGGAGGTGGCGGGGTTGTCGTCGGGGTTCGGGTCCTGGATCCAGAACCCCTTGGTGCCGCTGGTGCGCAGCGCGGTGACGACGCCGGGCACGTTGCTGACGGTCTTTCCGCTCTGCGGGGAGACCCAGCCGCTGCCCTGGATGTCGTGGATGCGCAGCGGTCCGGAGGTCGGCGCGGGGCTGTCGCTGGGCGAGGCCGACGGCGAGGCGGTCGCGCTGCTGCTCGGCGAGGGACTGCCGCTGCCCCCGGGGCCGGCGACGCCCGGGGTGGGCGCGCCTGCGGTGAAGTCGGCCCCGTTCTGGTCGGTGTCGGCGTTGTCCGCGCCCCGCGCGACCGAGGTGGTGTTGCTCGCGGCGGGCGCGTCGGCGCCGCCCTCGTGGATGACGGCGGTGCCGTAGCCGACCAGGTCGTGGACCGTGGCGTCGGCGGCGCAGTCGGCGGCGGTCCTGCACGTCAGCAGGGTGGTCGAACTGACCAGCGCCACCGTGCCGTTGGTGCCGCTCAGGTTGATGGCGCCGGTGGCCTGCGGGGTCGGCAGGTCTGCCGTGCCGCCGGTCCCGGCGGCCTCGGCGACGAGGTAGGTCCCGCCGGGGGCGAGGGTGCCGCTGAGCGGCGTGGACTGCCACACCGTGCCCGCGCCCGGCGTGGCGGAGATGTACTGGACGCTCCAGCCGTCCAGGACCACCGGCGCCGAGCCGTTGTTGTGCAGCTCGATGAAGTCGTTCTTCAACGTGGCCCCGGAGTTGCCGCCGCCCCCGTAGACCTCGCTGATCACCACGTCCGCAGATCCCGCCGCCTGCGCGTTCGGCACGGCGGCGATCGCGGCGATGACGACCGCTACCGCGCCGACTGCCATCGACGCGCGTAGATTTCTGGACATGCCCCTCCTCGGTTCAACTGAGCCCGTGTCAGGAGGCATCATGCGCAGCAGAGATGAACTCCATGCAACCGAAACCCGGTTTTTCGTCTGAACCCATGGCTCCCGCACCGCTCCGCCTGCCGTGTCACGTCCGACCCCTCCCGTCCGTCATGGTGGTGACGGACCGTCGGACGGAAGGCGAGCGATGAGCGGGAACGACGACCTGGCCGGGCTCTTCGAGCAGCAGCGGCCCCGCCTGCGGGCGGTCGCCTACCGGATGCTGGGCTCGCTCAGCGAGGCCGAGGACGCCGTCCAGGAGTCCTGGCTGCGCCTCAGCCGCTCCGACGCGGCCCGTATCGACAACCTCTCCGGCTGGCTGACCACGGTCGTCGGCCGGGTCGCGCTGGACATGCTGCGGTCCCGCGCCTCCCGGCGGGAGGACCCGCTCGACGCCCACCTGCCCGACCCGCTGGTCGGCCGGCTCGACGAGCCCGCCGACCCGGAGCAGGAGGCCCTGATCGCCGACTCCGTCGGCCTGGCCCTGCTGGTCGTCCTGGACACCCTCGCCCCCACCGAGCGGCTGGCGTTCATCCTGCACGACATGTTCGGCGTGCCCTTCGAGGAGATCGCCCGCGTCGTGGACCGCACCCCGGCCGCGGCGCGCCAGCTCGCCAGCCGGGCCCGTCGGCGGGTCCAGGGCACCGCGCCCGTCCCCGAGCGCGACCTCGCCCGCCAGCGGGCGGTCGTCGAGGCCTTCCTGGCGGCGGCCCGCGACGGGGACTTCGACGCGCTGCTGGCCCTGCTCGACCCGGACGTGGTGCTGCGCGCGGACACCGGCGAACTGCGCGAGGTCCGGGGCGCGGCGGCGGTCCTCGGCCAGATCACCGGCTACCGCCGGTTCGCCGACTCCGGCCGCCTGGCCCTGGTGAACGGCGCGGCCGGACTGGTCACCCTGCCCGAACTGCCGTCCGGACGCCCGATGTCCGTCATGGGCCTGACCGTGGCGGAGGGACGCATCGTCGCCATCGACATCCTGGCCGATCCCGCCCGGCTGGCCGGTCTCGACCTCGCCTTCCTGGACCGCTGACCAGCCGTCAGCGCCCACGGTGCGCTAGGGTTGCGGTCCCGGCCCCGATGCGGCGCCGGCCCACGACGCGCAGGGAGGTGAGTCCGATCAACGCACCGCAGGTCGGGACCTCCCGCCCGCGCCGCCCGCACGGGCGGTGACTCCGGAGGTCCCGAGTCGAGGACTTCCGAAAGGCACTCCGCCACCCATGCAGTCGTCCATGCACACCGACCGACTCCTGCCCTCCGTCGTCTCCCGGCTGCGCGCCGCCGGCTGCGTCTTCGCCGAGGACGAGGCGCGGTTGCTCACCGCCGCCGCCCGGACCCCGGACGAGCTCGACGCGCTGGTCTCCCGCCGCAGTTCCGGCGTCCCGCTCGAACTGGTGCTGGGCTGGGCCGAGTTCTGCGGTCTGCGGATCACCGTCGAACCCGGTGTCTTCGTCCCGCGCCGCCGCAGCGAGTTCCTCGCCGAGCAGGCGGCGGCGCTGTGCCCGCCCGGCGGCACCGTGGTCGACCTGTGCTGCGGCAGCGGCGCCCTCGGCGCGGCGGTCGCCGCCCGGGCTCCGGGCGTCACCCTGCACGCCGCCGACCTCGATCCCGTCGCCGTCGCCTGCGCCCGGCGCAACCTCGCCCGCTGCGGGGGCCTGGTCCACCACGGCGACCTCTTCGCCGCGCTGCCGGCCGAACTGCGCGGCCGCGTCGACGTGTTGATTGCCAACGTGCCCTACGTGCCCAGCGCGGACGTGCCCCTGCTGCCGCCCGAGGCCCGCGAGCACGAGCCGCTGCTCGCCCTGGACGGCGGCTCCGACGGCCTCGCCGTGCTGCGCCGGGTCGCCGCCGCGGCCGCCGCGTGGCTGGCTCCCGGTGGCCACCTGCTCAGCGAGACCGGAGAGCACCAGGCCGAGGCCGCCCGCGCGGCCTTCGCCTCCGGCGGCCTCTCCGCGTCCCTGGCCCGCGACCCGGAGCGCTACGCCACCCTCGTGCTCGGCTCGGCTGCGGCCTCCGGTCGGGCGAAGACCTGACGCAGCGTGAACGCGTGGGCCGTCGGCCCGTGGGCGCGGAGGTGCAGCAGCCGCTCCTCCGCGTCCGCGACCGTCGGCACCGTCCCCGCCGGGACCCACCACAGCGCGGTCACGGCCTCGTCCAACCGCTCGAAGAACTCCCGCCTGCGCGCCAGGAGTTCACGGTGCAGCCCGGCGTACATGAACGCCTTCAGCGCCTCCGGGTCACGCCAGACGGACAGGTTGACCAGCATCCACTCGTCCCCGAGCACCCTCAGGTCCGTCGCGTCGGCTCCCTCCGCGCCGATCAGCCGCCAGACGAACCCGTCCGCGGCGTCGGCCGCGGCGTTGACCGGCTCCAACCCGTCCACGAACGCCTTGAGCTGCGGCGAGTCCAACGGCGCCAGCAACCGCGCCACGTTCACCTGCGCCAGCTGGAAGCGCCCTGCCCCGGCCGTGTCCGTCATCCGTCCACCCCTCCCGTGCGGGGCCGCACCCCTGCGGACCCTCCCTCCAGGAAGCGACCGGCGCGGCCCGGGAGTTCCCGGTCTCCCCATCGGCGGAAAGGAGTTGGGCCGGTCCCCCTCGTCCTGCTAGCTTCTTCCCGACCGTGAGAACGACCGAGGAGGTGAGACCCATGAAGGCGGTATCGACGTGGGTGCTCCCACTCCCCAGCACGGTCGGGCGGCTGACGTAGGTGTCGCCGGGAGCGCCCCGCCAACAGGCACCAGGCACTCCCGAAAGAGGCAACAACCTATGCATTCAATCCAGTTCACCGCCCAGTCCGCCGCGAACGGCATCGTGGAGCGGGACTTCACCGTGGGCGACGTCCCCGGTCTCCTGTGGTCGCCCGCGACCGGGGCAGCGCGTGCGCCCCTGGTCCTGCTGGGACACGGCGGCGGGACCCACAAGCGCTGGCCCGCGATGACCGGGCGCGCCCACCTCCTCGTCACGCACTGCGGCTTCCACGTCGCCTGCATCGACGCGCCCGGGCACGGCGACCGGCCGCGCACGGCGTACGACGAGCAGGAGGTCGCCGAGCTGTACCGGGCGCGGGCCGCCGGCGAGCCGGAAGGCCCGATCGTGGTCCGCTACAACGCCGACCTCGCCGAGCGGTCCCTGCCCGAGTGGCGGGCGACCCTGGACGCGCTCCAGGCGCTTCCGGAGATCGGCGGCGAGGGCCCCGTCGGCTTCTGGGGCATCAACATGGGCACGGCGATCGGCGTTCCCTTCGTCGCGTCCGAGCCCAGGATCACCGCCGCCGTCTTCGGTCAGCACTGGCCCGACGCCCTGGCCGCGAAGGCGAAGGAGATCACGATCCCGATCGAGTTCGACCTCCAGTGGGACGACGAGCACATCCCGCGCGAGGCGGGCCTCGCCCTGTTCGACGCCTTCGCGTCGAAGGAGAAGTCCCTGCACGTCAACTCCGGCCGCCACAAGGAGCTTCCGCGCTTCGAGGCGGACAGCGCGGTCCGCTTCTTCGCCCGCCACCTCGGCGCGGCGGTCCCTGCGTCGGCCTGACGCCGACTTGAGGTCCGCCCGGCGTCGGCCTGATGTCGGCCTGACGTCGGCCTGACGTCGGCCTGACGTCGGCCGCCCCGGCCCGCGGCCGGGCGGCCCGCCGGGCGGCTACCGGTACTGGGCGATCTGGATCAGGTTGCCGCAGGTGTCGTCCAGCACGGCGGTGACGACCGGGCCCATGTCCGTCGGCTCCTGCGTGAACGTCACCCCGAGCGCGCGCAGGCGCGCGTACTCGGCCCGCACGTCGTCCACCGCGAAGGAGGTGGCCGGGATGCCGTCCTCGGCGAGGGCCGCCACGTACGGCTTCACCGCGGGGTGCGCGTCGGGCTCCAGCACCAGCTGGGTCCCGTCGGGCGCCTCGGGCGAGACCACGGTCAACCACCGGTGCTCGCCCAGCGGCACGTCCGCCTTCTTCTCGAAGCCGAGCACGTCCGTGTAGAAGCGCAGGGCCTTCTCCTGGTCGTCCACGAAGACGCTGGACAGGTTGATCCTCATGAGCCGCCCTCCGGTGGTGTCGTCGGCCTGAGCCATCGGGTGACGACGCGCTCAAGCGGTGCAGAGTCGAAGTCGTGGAACTTGTACCGGCCCTCACGCCGGGTGCGGACCAGCCCGGCCCCCTCCAGGACGGCGAGGTGCTGACTGATCGCCTGCCGGGACATCCCCAGCCCGTGCCTGTTCGTCAGCCGCGCGCATATCTCGAAGAGCGACTGCCCGTCCCGCTCGGCCAACTCGTCGAGGATGAGCCGCCGGGTAGGATCGGCCAACGCCTTGAAGACCTCGTCGTCCGCCACGGCTTCACCATAGGCAAGCGGTTACTTGCCTGACAAGCGGAGGCCCGGCGGTCGGCGATGGTGGGGTGCCGGGCATTTGGCGCATCGGGGGTGCAACGGCATTCGCGGAGGGGCGAGTTGCTCGCCGTGCTGCTCGCTCACGCTCGCAAAGACGAGCAGGCTACGGGAGGGGGTGGCGCTCGGGCCTCCCGTCCGGCGGTGAGCGGGGTTGCTCCGGGCCGGCCGCCCGGCGCGGGCGCTGATGCGAGTGCCCGGCCCTCCGGGAGGTCGAAGCGGCCCGGGCGCCGACGCAGGCCGGGGCGTCACGCCATCGCAGCGGGTGTGGCGGGTTGACGGGAGTCGGCCCTCAACCATCGCTGAACCGCCAACCACCCCCCGACACCGGCCCGCCTCCGCCCCCGCCGACCGCCCCGGGCGGCCCCGGCAAGCCCGACGAACCGAGCCCCATCACCAAGGCGTGGCGGGTTGAAGAGAATCAGCCCTCAACCATCGCTGAACCGCCAACCACCCCCCGACACCGGCCCGCCTCCGCCCCCGCCGACCGCCCCGGGCGGCCCCGGCAAGCCCGACGAACCGAGCCCCATCACCAAGGCGTGGCGGGTTGAAGAGAATCAGCCCTCAACCATCGCTGAACCGCCAACCACCCCCCGACACCGGCCCGCCTCCGCCCCCGCCGACCGCCCGGGGCGGGGTCGACCGGCTGGGCGGCACCCCCAGGTGTGGCGGGTTGACGGGGGGCGAGCCCCAACTGTCGCCAACCCGCCACCAGGGTGCGTCCTCCCAGCCCGGGGCCCAGCGACCGCCGGCGGTTCGGCCCGGCGCTCGGGACCGGACCGCTGGCCCACCCTCGCCGAGCAACGTTCTGCTCACCCACCGAGCCACCCGGACAGCTCGCCCCAGCCGTCCGCGCCGCTGCCCCCCGCGCCGCCCGCCCGGCGACGGCGGCAAACCCGCCGCCTCCCCTCCCCGTCGTTGCGTCTTTCCGCGAGCGGAGCGAGCTGCACGAACAGCGACCTCGCGCTACGGCGAAGGCCGTTGCAACGCCTCGCGCCGCGCACGGGCCACCGGCACCAGCAACCGCCCGAACCGCCCCGTCAGAACCACTCCGCCCGAGCCGCTCCGCCCGAGCCGCTCCGCCCGAACCGCCCCGTCAGAACCACTCCGCCCGAGCCGCTCCGCCCGAGCCGCTCCGCCCGAACCGCCCCGTCAGAACCACTCCGCCCGAGCCGCTCCGCCCGAACCACTCCCTCAGAACCACTCCGCCCGAACCACGGCCTCAGAACCGCTCCGTCAGAACCACTCCGCCCGCATGTCCAGCGTCGTCCGGTCCGCCGCCGCCAGCAGCGTCAACTGTGGGCCGACGCGGGGCAGTTCGTAGCGGAAGAAGTAGCGCATCGCCTGGCGCTTCCCCTCGTGGAAGGGGTCCTCCGAGGCTCCGCACGCGAGGCCCTGTTCGAGCCAGAGCCAGGCCACGCACACGTGGCCGAATGCCTCCAGGTACAGGGAGGCGTTCGCCAGGCGCTCCTCCACGTCCGCCGGACCGTGCAGGGCTCGCGTGACGGACTCGAGCTCCCCGAGCGCATCGAGCAACTGACCGGCGAAGACGCCGAGTTCCCCATCGCCACCACCCCCGTCCGCCCCCGCCCGCTGCGTCCCCGCCCGCTGCGCCTTCGCCCCCTCCGCCGTCGCCCGCTGCGCCGTCGCCCGAACCCGTGCCGTGAAGAGGTCGAAGGCCCCCGGGGCGGCGACCTTGCGCCCGAGCAGGTCCAGGCCCTGGATTCCGTGCGTCCCCTCGTGGATCGGGTTCAGCCGGTTGTCCCGGTAGTGCTGCTCCACGTCGTACTCGCGGGTGTATCCGTAGCCGCCGTGCACCTGGATGGCCAGGTCGTTGGCCGCGAGGCACCACTGGCTGGGCCAGCTCTTCGCCACCGGGGTGAGCAGGTCGAGCAGCAGGCTCGCCTCCCGCCGCGCCGACTCGGTCTCGGCCGTCCGCTGCTCGTCGACCAGGCGTGCGGCGAACAGCACCAGCGCCAACCCGCCCTCCACATAGGACTTCTGGGCCAGCAGCATGCGCCGCACGTCCGCGTGGGCGATCAGCGGGACCATCGGGCTGGACGGGTCGCGGCCGGCGAGCGGGCGGCCCTGCGTACGGACCCGGGCGTACTCCAGGGCCTTGAGATAGCCCGTGTACCCCAGGGCCACCGCGCCCGCCCCCACGCCGATCCGGGCCTCGTTCATCATGTGGAACATGTAGGCCAGCCCGTGGTGCTCCCGCCCCACCAGGTGGCCGACGGCGCCGTCGCCGCGCTCACCGAAGTTGAGCAGGCAGTTGGTCGTCCCCCGGTACCCCATCTTGTGGTTGAGCCCGGCCAGCGCCACGTCGTTCCGCGTGCCGTCCTCCAGCACCTTGGGGACGACGAACAGCGAGATGCCCTTCACCCCCGCCGGTCCGCCGGGGATCTTGGCGAGCACCAGGTGGACGATGTTCTCGCTCAGCTCGTGGTCGCCGCCCGAGATCCACATCTTGTTGCCGAAGAGGCGGTAGGTCCCGTCGGGCTGCGGCTCGGCCCGCGTGGTGATGTCGGCCAGGGACGAGCCGGCCTGGGGCTCACTCAGGCACATGGTGCCGTAGTACCGGCCCTCCAGCATCGGCTTGACCCACGTCTCCACCTGCTCCGGACTCCCGTGCGCCAGCAGTAGGTTGGCGTTGCCGACGGTCAGGAAGGGGTAGGCGGAGGTCCCCACGTTGGCCGCCTGGAACCAGGCGAAGCACGCCGAGGTGACCACCTGCGGCAGCTGCATCCCGCCGACCTCGGCGTCCATGGCCGCCGTGAGCAGGCCGGTCTGCGCGAAGGCGGTCAGCGCCTCCTTCACCTCCGGGTGCATCCGCACCCGGCCGTCCTCGAAGCGGGGCTCCTCTGCGTCGTTGCGCTTGTTGTGCGGGGCGAACTTCTCCGCGGCCACCTCGGCCGCGAGGTCCAGCACCGCGTCCACCGTCTCCCGGTCGTGCTCGGCGAAGCGCGGCCGCTCCAGCAGGGACGGGACGTCCAGCCACTCGTGGAGCAGGAAGTCGAGGTCGCGGCGCGACAGCAGCAGCGAGGGATCGCCCGGCGAGGACGAGGCTGCGGAGGACGACGAGGACGGTGCGGCGGCCCGGTTGGTCATGTGCCGCAGCCTTCGCCCCGGGGGCCGGGGTGTCAATGTGCACCAGGTCACAGGCGGTCGTGTCGGTCGTGTCCGGATACCGCCGCCGGACCGGGGATTGAGTCCGCGTCAGGAACCCTCCGCGACGACGCCCGCCGACGGCCCGCTCCGGCCCTCGGCGGCCGTCAGTGCCACGACGAGGGCGGTGGCCAGGACGAGCGCGCACCAGCCGGCCACCCGGGCGGCCGGGAGGACGGTCCACACCGACCCGGCCGCGGCCAGCCGCTGCAGCGGCCAGCTGCGGGCGAGGACGCGGTGGAAGCAGGCGGCGCCGAACAGGAAGAGGCTCAGCCCCAGCGGCAGCAGCAGCGCCTCCGTGCCGTGCAGCGGGACGTCGAAGCCGCTGACGCACTCCTCCATGCCGACCGCCGCTACGGCGATGCCGAAGATCAGCACCAGGTAGGCGTAACCGTAGGAGTACAGCGAACTGCGCCCGCGCAGCTCCGGTGGGACCGCCTCCAGCAGGGACTCGCTGTCGCGGTCCTCGCGGTCGAAGTAGAGCCACCACAGCGCCGCGCTCAGCGCCAGGGCGAGCAGCGCGCCGAGGACCACCGGGGCCACCGCGCGCTCGTGGCTCGCGGCGGCGCCGACCTCCGCGATGGACTCCCCGAGCAGGATCAGCACCGCCAGGCCGTGCCGCTCGACGAAGTGCCCGACGCCGACGGTGAACCCGCCGATCCCGACGAGGAACGGCGAGACCACCTCGAGCAGGGCCGCCCCCGCGATCAGCCACCCGCGCGTCGCCGCGGGCGCCGCCCCCGCGGCGACGACGAGCAGCGCCGCCGTGAGGTTGAGCGGTCCCAGGCGCAGGATCCCGGCCCGGCCGGAGCTGGTGAGGAACCCCAGCGTGTGCACCAGGACGACCCCCAGGTAGGCGAGGCCGAACAGGAGCCCCCAGGGGCCCTCCTCGAAGGTCCGCGGCACGGCGACGGACATCAGGAAGAACGCCCCGGTCCCCGCGAGCACCAGCAGGCGGGGCCGGGTCCGGTCGAGGTCGAGCGAGTTGGTGAGCCACGCGAAGCCGCCGTACATCCACCAGGTGACGGCGAGCAGCAGCAGGCAGCGCAGGAGTCCGCGCCCGCTGGGGTCGTCCGCGAGGACGGACGCGATCTGGGTGATCGTGAAGACGAAGACCAGGTCGAAGAAGAGTTCCAGCGGCCGCACGCGCTGCGCGGGGGCCGCGGAGAGGGCCGGCTGCTCGGTGCTCACTCGGAGGAGTCTGACACAGCGTCAGCCGCGGACCGCGGGGCCGCGTACCAGCGCCAGGAGGACCGGCGCCCGCGTCCGGGCAGGTCGAGGCGGCCCGTGCACCAGAGCAGCGCGGACCACGGGTCGGCCTCGGCGGCTTCCGGCGCGTCGGGGAAGAGGCGCTGCAGGCTCCGGGCGACGAGATCGGCCGGCGGCTTCCAGCCCGCGCCTCCCGGCGCCAGGCCCAGGCCGGCCGCGAGGTCGTGGGTGTGGACCAGCGTCTCGACCACGCCCATCGCGGCGAAGCCCTCCGGATCGGCGAGGCCGAATCCGTGGTGGGCCCGGACCGCCGGGTCCGTGGTGCGGACCATCGCCGTGAGCAGCGCGCCGCTCGCCTCCAGCACCTGCAGCAGACCGGCGGGGCCGGCCTTGCGGTCGGCGTGCACGGCGTTGGCGGGTCCGCCGGGGCGGCGGGCCTGCCAGTCGAAGGGAACCTCGCGGTCGGTGGGCGGGACGGCGGGTCCGAGTTGGACGGCGTAGGCGAAGAGGTCGTCGGCGAGGTGCTCCACCGTCTCCCAGCAGGTCCACTCCAGGGTTCCGGCCCTGGGCTCGTCCACCCAGGCGGCCTCGGGGGCCTGTCGCAGCGTCACCAGGGCGAGCCCGACCGCCTCCTGGACGTCGTCTGCCCCGACCGGGCCGGAGAGGAAGCCGAGCAGCAGAGCCGCCTCCCGGCGCAGCAGGCCGGCGCGCTCAGCGTGCGCGGTCAGGCCCGTCAAGTGCGCTGCGGCGTCCAGACGTTCGGTGATCTCGGCGCGGACGACGGCGGCGACGTCCCTCTCCGTCAGCTCACGGCGCGCGGTCTCGGCCGCGCCTACGCCGAGGGGCGCCTGCTCGATGGCCCCGGCCCGGGGCGCCCGTCCGTCGAGCGGGACGGCCTCGGCGTTGTCGATGGCGGCGAGGGTGGCCCGGAGCACGCCGACGGCCGCCTTGTCACGGGCCCGCATGGCGTCGGTGAGGGCGTCGCGCAGACGGGTGCGGAGGTTCACTGGCGGCGTCATGCCCCGACCCTAGGCGGCGCCGCCCGGCCGCCGCGAGGGCTTTTGCCCTCACCGGGCCCTCCGGGCGAGCCCGACGGGCGCCCCGGTCGGAGACCCGCATGCGGACACCGCCACCCTCGCTGTCCGAACGGCCGCCCCGGCGTGGAGAACGCCGTCCCGCCCGGGACATTTGCCCCGCCTGAGCCCGCCTGCCCAGCTCCGGCGAGCGGCCCAGCGCGGAGATCCGGGTGCAGGCACTGAGCCCATCGCCGTCCCGAACGGCCGACCCGGCCCCGGTGTCGACGACCCGCCCGGGGCCATCCCCGTCACCGCACACCCGGGGCCGACCGCAGGTCATAGGCTGGGCCGGACGCGCCCCGCGCGGCGCGTGCCCGCCCATCCGCGCCCCAGGAAGGCCGACATGACCACCGACACTGCCCCCGGCACCGGCTCCCCCGGCGCCGCCCTGCCGCTGTTCGTCGGCACCTACACCGAGCGCCTCGGCCACGTGCACGGCAAGGCCGAAGGCGTCCTCCGCGGCGCTTTCGACCCGCGGTCCGGCGAGGTCCACGGAATCGGCGTGCTGGCTCCGACCCGGAACCCGTCCTGGGTGGCTGTCGATCCGTCAGCAGGCGTGCTGTACGCGGTGAACGAGGGCGGGGCCGGGACCGTCTCCACCTTCCGCCTCTCGGACGGGACCCTGCTCGGGCAGGTGGACTCGCACGGCGAGGACCCGTGTCATCTCTCCCTCAGCGCGGACGGCCGTCACGTCGTCGTCGCCAACTACAGCTCCGGCACGATCGCCGCCTTCCCCCGCCTCGACGACGGGACCCTCGGCGAGGCCTCGGACGTCGTGCAGCACCGGGGCGGCAGCGTGGACCCGGAGCGGCAGAGTTCGGCGCACCCGCACATGGTCTTCGTGGACCCGGTCAGCGGCCACGTCCTCGTGCCCGACCTGGGCCTGGACGCCGTGGTCGGGTACGAGCTGGACCCCAAGGGGACGTTCACCGAGCTGTTCCGGGTGAGCGTGCCCGCGGGCTCCGGCCCCCGGCATCTGGTGGCCGCGCCGGACGGGCAACGGCTGTACCTGGTGACCGAGTTGGGCAACACCGTGATTCCGCTGACCCGCGCGGGCGAAGGGCTCGTCGCCGGGGAGCCGGTGTCCACCCTCCCCCAGGACTTCACCGGGAGCTCCGGCGCGGCCGCCATCCGGATCAGTCCCTCGGGCCGCACACTGGTGGTCTCCAACCGGGGCCACGACAGTGTCGCGCTGCTGCGCGTCGACCCGGCGTCCGGCGTCCCCGTGCTGCGGGGCACGACGGAGGCGCGCGGCTCCGGCCCCCGGGACATGCAGCTGAGCCCGGACGGGCGTGTGCTGCTCGTCGCCTGCCAGGACTCCGGCCTGCTGCACGGCTTCCGCCTGGACGAACAGGCCGGGCGCCTGGAGCACCTGCACACCCTGGACGTGCCGACGCCGGTCTGCCTGGTCTTCGCGTGACCGGCGCGCCGCCGCCCGACGCCGCCGTCACCGTCGCCGAGGACGAGCGGGGCCGGATCGCGATGGTGCGCCAACGGTCCGAGGTGCACGGCGAGTTGTTCACCCTGCCGGGCGGCCGGGTGGAGCCGGACGAGTCGCCGATCGCGGCGGCCCGGCGCGAGCTGGCCGAGGAGACGGGACTCCGCGCGGCGCACTGGACCGTGCTCGGCGGCGGACCGACCGCGCTGCTCAGCCACTCGCCGGCGCGCCTCCACCTGTTCGCGGCACGCGGGTTGACGCCGGGCGCGCCCGCTCCGGAGGACGCCGCGCGGCTCACGCTGGTGTGGCTGCCGCTGGCCGAGGCGGTGGCCGCGGTGCGGCGCGGCGCGGTCTCGCTCACCGGGAGCGCCCTCGGTATCCTCCTGCACGCCGCCGACCGACAGGAGGGCCCGGGAGCATGACCCGTCGTCAACTCACCCACGGACGCTTCATCCGGGCCTTCGAGGAGGACTACACCCAGTACGACGGCACCGCTGCCGTCTGGGAGTTCGTGGAGACTCCCGACTCCGCCCGCGTGGTCGCGCTGGACGGGCAGGGCCGGGTGCTGCTCGTGGAGGACCACTACTTCCTGCAGCAGCGCCGGATGCTGGTGCTGCCCGGCGGCGGGGTCAACCCGGACGAGGACCCGGCGGCCGCCGCCGCACGGGAGTTGGAGGAGGAGACCGGCTTCCGCGCCTCGTCGGTCCTCCCGCTGGCGGTGCTGGACCAGCTGCCCTCCGCCACGGCGGCCCGGGCGCACCTGTTCGTCGCCACCGGCCTGAGCGTCGGCACCATGGCCCGCGAGGTGAGCGAGACGCGGATGGAGCTGCGTTGGGTCCCGCTCGACGACGCGGTCGCCGCGGCCCGCGAGGGCCGGATCACCGACGCGGCGAGCGTGGCCGCGCTGCTGCTGGCCGCGGCAAGGGCGACGCCCTCGCCCAGCCGCCCGCCCGCATGACCGGGCCCGCGCGTGGATAGGCTGCGGACGTGGACTGGGACATGGGGACGGACGTCGGCGGCCGACAGGTGACGGGTACGGTCGAAGCGGTCAGCGTGAGCGCGGGGCACACCTTCAGCAAGCCGAACGCCGGGGAGATCCGGCTGCTCGCCGGGCTCGGCGTGGAGGGGGACGCGCACCTGGGCGTGACCGTCCAGCACCGGTCGCGGGTCGCCCAGGACCCGACGCAGCCGAATCTGCGCCAAGTGCACCTCATCCAGGGCGAGTTGCACGACGAGCTGGCCGCGGCGGGGTTCACCGTGGCCCCCGGGGACCTCGGTGAGAACGTCACCACCCGTGGCCTGGACCTGCTCGCGCTGCCGCGCGGCACCCGCCTGTTCCTCGGCGACGAGGCCGTGGTGGAGGTGACCGGGCTGCGCAACCCCTGCCCGCAGATCGACGCCTTCCGGAAAGGCCTGCTCAAGCAGGTCGTCGGCCGCGCACCGGACGGCGGCATCGTGCGTCGCGCCGGCATCATGTCCGTCGTGCTGGCGGGCGGCGACGTCCGGCCCGGCGACGAGATCCGCGTGGAGTTGCCCCAGGGGCCGCACCTGCCGCTGGAGCGCGTCTGACCCTGCCCCCGAGGGGGCGTGGCGCGTGAGCGCGCGAGTGCCGCGGGGTACAGGAGGGGCATGACGAAACTCACCGACGTCCCCGGGTTCCGGGTCGGGCATGCCCAGCGGCACGGCGACGGGTGGCTGACCGGGACCACCGTGGTGCTGGCGCCGCCCGGTGGCGCCGTGGCGGCCGTGGACGTGCGCGGCGGCGGCCCGGGGACGCGGGAGACGGACGCCCTGGACCCGCGCAACCTGGTGGAGCGGGTGGACGCCGTGGTGCTCACCGGCGGCAGCGCCTTCGGGCTGGCCGCCGCGGACGGCGTGATGGCCTGGCTGGAGGAGCAGCGCCGGGGCGTCCCGGTGGGTCCGCTGCCCGGCCAGGTGGTGCCGGTGGTCCCGGCCGCCTGCATCTTCGATCTGGGCCGCGGCGGCGACTGGCGGGCGCGGCCGGGCGCGGTGCTGGGCGGCGAGGCGGTGGTTGACGCCCTGTCAGGCCGCTCGGGCGTGCTCGAAGGCTGCGTCGGGGCGGGCACCGGCGCGGTTGCGGGTGGAATGAAGGGCGGTGTCGGCACCGCGAGCCTGCGCACCCCCGGGGGCGCGACGGTCGGCGCAACGGTGGTGGTCAACGCGGCGGGGGACGTGGTCGATCCGGCCACCGGTCTGCTCTACGGGGACCTGTTCGCGGGCCGTCCGGTCCTCCCGCCCCCGGCGGAGGCGCACGCCCGCGCCCGGGAGCGGCTGGCCGAGGCCCGCGCGGAGACGCGGCGCCGCCAGGCGGGCGCCGAGGAGCCGCTGCACACGACGCTGGCGGTGGTGGCGACGGACGCCGCACTCACTCCGGCGCAGGCCCAGAAGCTCGCCGGGACGGCCCACGACGGGCTGGCCCGCGCGATCCGCCCGGTGCACCTGCTCACCGACGGGGACACGGTCTTCGCCCTCGCCTCGGGCCCGGTGCGCTTGCCGGAGGCCCCGGTGGAGCGCCTGCAGGAGCAGAACGCCCTGCTGGCCGCAGCGGCGGACGCCGTGACCGAGGCCATCGTCCGCGCGGTGCGCGCGGCCACCGGCGTGGAGACCCCGGGCGGGGTCTTCCCGTCCTGGCAGGACCTGTACGGGGCGGGCGCCGCGGAGTGAAGGCACCGGCCCACGGCTGGGGCCTGTCCGGCGGATCCTTCCGAACCAGCCCGCGTCGTTCCCCGCCCTTCGGGCGGGAGGTGCCCCAGGTGCGGCCGGCTCCAGGCGGCGGAGCGCCCTCGTACTGGACGTACGTGGGCGTTTCGCCGACACAGGACGAGCACCTCCCGGCCGGAGGCAGGGGATGCCGTGCCAAAGGGCGCGGACCCGGAAGGATCCGCCGGGCAGGCCCTAGACCAGGGCGGCCAGGCGGTCCGCGTAGCGGCCGACCGCGCGGCCCTCGTCCGCCTCCAGGAACAGCTCCGGCTCGATCAGTTCCAGTTCCATGACCTGGGGCGTGCCGTCCGCGCCCTGGACCAGGTCCACCCGCGCGTACTCGGTCGCCTCGGACCACGGCGCGGCAGCCAACGCAGCCGCGGCGACGGCCAGTTCGGCGTCGTCGGGGGTGTGCGGGTGCAGCGAACCGCCATGGTGCAGGTGGATGCGGTACTCCCCCGCCGCGGGGGCCTTGCGGACGGCGTGGCTGAACTCGCCCCCGAAGTAGACGAGCGACGTCTCCCCGCGGCTGAGCACGGAGGTGGCCAGCGGCTGCACCAAGGCGTCCTGGCGACCTGTCAGTTCGGCCAGATGGGCGGCGACGGCGGGGTCGTCCGCGTGGGCCCGCAGCGCGCCGCGGGCGCCGGCCGAGACGGCGGGCTTGACGACGAGTTCGGTCCGGGGACCGAAGGCGCCGAGCGCGGCCAGCGCGGTGGCGTCGTCCGAGCCCTGCGGGACCAGCCGGGTCGGCACCACCGGCACGCCGGCGCGGGCGAGTTCGACGAGATACCCCTTGTGGCTGTTCCAGGCGACCAGCTCCGGCGGGTTGCGCAGCAGGGTGCGGGCGGCCATGCCGCGCAGCGCGGTCAGGAACTCCTCGCGACGGTCCCAGTAGTCCCAGGTGGTGCGGACCACGGCCAGGCCGAAGCGCGACCAGTCGGTGTCCGGCTCGTCCCAGGGCAGCAGCTCCGCCCGGACGCCGCGCTCGGCCAGCGCGTCGATCAGCAGGGCGTTCTCGGGCACTTCACGGGGCATGGTCCGACCGGTCAGCAGGACGACATCAGCGCTCATGCTGTCAATCTAACGGTTCAGCAGATCACCGCTCGGGGCGGCTGTCAGCAGCTCGGCCAGCGGTCGACGCCCTTGCAGCAGAGCCACCAGGTCATCGTCGGCGAGCGAGAGGCGGGCGTGCGGCTCCGCGGCCGCGCCCTCGGCGAAGCCGAACTCTCCTGCCGCGCGCACGAGATGGAACCGTCCCGCGCCCAGCGTGACATCGAGGACGAAGTCCGCGGGCAGGCCGGGCTCGCGCTCCAACAGGCCGATCAGCGGGACGGCGAACCAGTGCGCCCGGACGGCGTCGGTGGGCCGGGGCTCACCGAGGGCGTCGGCTCCCCAGGCGGCGAGCGCGGTGAGCACGGGCAGCAAGGAGCGTCCGGCGGCCGTGAGTTCGTAGACCTGGGCGCTGGCGGGGGCGGGCAGCCGGCGGCGCTCCAGCAGTCCGTCGCGCTCCAGGTCCTTGAGCCGCGAGGCGAGCATGTCGGTGCTGACGCCCGGCAGGTCGGCGTGCAGGTCGGTGTAGCGGCGCGGGCCGGCCAGCAGTTCGCGGACGACGAGCAGGGTCCAGCGGTCCCCGACGGTGTCGAGGGCGCGGGCGACGGCGCAGTACTGGTCATAGCTTCGGCGTGCCATGCGGATCAGTGTAGAGGTGTGGTAGGAATTTCCAAGTCGCTACTTGGAAGAACCAAGGGGTACCACCCAGGGGAGGGCCGGGGCATGGAGTTCCGCCAGTCCAACAAGCTGAACGGGGTCTGCTACGAGATCCGCGGCCCCGTGATCGAGCACGCAGACGCCCTGGAGGAGGCGGGCCACAGCGTGCTGCGGCTCAACACCGGGAACCCTGCCGCCTTCGGCTTCGAGGCCCCGGAGGAGATCCTCCAGGACGTGATCCGGATGCTCCCCCGGGCCCACGGCTACACCGACTCCCGCGGCATCCTCCCCGCCCGCCGTGCGGTGGCCCAGCACTACCAGACCCGCGGTTTCGAGAACGTGGACGTGGACGACGTCTACCTCGGCAACGGCGTCTCCGAACTGATCTCCATGGCGGTGCAGGCCCTGGTCGAGGACGGCGACGAAGTCCTCATCCCCGCCCCGGACTTCCCGCTCTGGACGGCGGTGACGACGCTCGCGGGCGGCAAGGCGGTGCACTACCTGTGCGACGAGGAGTCCGACTGGTACCCGGACCTGGCGGACCTTGAGTCGAAGATCACCGACCGGACCAAGGCGCTGGTCGTCATCAACCCCAACAACCCGACCGGCGCGGTGTATCCGCGCGAAGTGCTGGAAGCCATGCTGGAGTTGGCCCGCCGTCACGGGCTGATGGTGCTGTCGGACGAGATCTACGACAAGATCCTCTACGACGGCGCGATCCACCACAGCCCGGCCGTGCTGGCGCCCGACCTGGTGGTGCTGACCTTCAGTGGCCTGTCCAAGGCCTACCGCGTGGCCGGCTTCCGCAGCGGTTGGCTCGTCGTCTCCGGTCCGCGGCACCTGGCGAAGGACTACCTGGAGGGCCTGACCATGCTGGCCTCCATGCGCCTGTGCGCCAACGCCCCCGCGCAGCACGCGATCCAGGCCGCGCTCGGCGGCCGCCAGAGCATCGAGGACTTGGTCCTGCCCGGCGGGCGGCTGCTGGAGCAGCGGGACGTGGTGTGGGAGCGGTTGAACGAGATCCCGGGCGTGTCGTGCGTCAAGCCGAAGGGCGCGCTCTACGCGTTCCCGCGGATCGACCCGGAGGTGCACAAGATCGTCGACGACGAGCGCTTCGTGCTGGACCTGCTGCTGCGGGAGAAGATCCAGGTCGTCCAGGGCACGGGCTTCAACTGGCCCCGGCCCGACCACTTCCGTCTGATCACCCTGCCCCGCGCCGACGACCTCGAGTCCGCAATCGGGCGTATCGCCCGTTTCCTCTCCTCTTACCGACAGACCTGAAGTTGCCCTCCCGGGGCGCGAGGAATCGCGCGACCAGCCCACCACTCGGGGAGGTCCGACGGGACGAACCTCCGCGGGCGGTGGCTGGTCGCGCTGGGGGCACCTCCCGCCCGAAGGGTGGGGGATTCCTCGCGCCCCCGGAGGGGGCTGCGCCGCCTCAGGGGGCGGCCAGGAGCCGGAGGAGTCGCGCCGCCTCGTCTGCCACCGCGTCCCTCGCCGGGCCGAGGTAGGTGCGGGGGTCGGACGTGGCCGCCGGCGCGGCGGCCAGCACCTCCCGCACCACCGCCGTGAACGAACGGTTCAGATGGGTCGCGATGTTCACCTTCGTCAGTCCCGCGCGCACCCCCCGCACCAGCCCCTCGTCGCTGACGCCCGACGACCCGTGCAGTACCAGGGGCACGTCCAACCCGGCCCGCAAACAAGCGATGAGGTCGAAGTCCAGCTCCGCGTCCCGCGTGGTCATCGCGTGCGAACTGCCCACGGCGACGGCCAGCGCGTCCACGCCCGTCGCCCGGACGAACCGTGCGGCCTCCGCCGGATCCGTACGGGCACCGGGGGCGTGGACGCCGTCCTTGCCGCCGACCTCGCCCAACTCCGCCTCCAGCCAGACCCCGTGACGGTGGCACAGCTCCGCCGCCTCCCGGGTCGCGGCCTCGTTCTCCGCGTACGGCAGCGTGGACGCGTCGAACATCACCGAACCGAAGCCCAGGGCCACCGCCTCCGCCACGAGCGCCGGATCCTCGGCGTGGTCCAGGTGGACGGCGACGCGCGCCTCGCTGCGGCGTGCCAGCGCGAGCATGGCGAGCCCGATGGGCTCCATGCCCCCGTGGTAGCGGACCGTGTTCTGGCTCAGCTGCAGGATGACCGGCAGCCGGGCCTTCTCGGCCGCCGCGACCAGCGCCTCGGCGTGCTCCAGCTGGACGACGTTGAAGGCACAGATCCCGGTGCCGGCCGCTGCCGCCCGGGTGACGAGTTCGCCGGTTGCTACGAGTGGCACGGTCTCAGCCCTCGCCGTCCAGGACGACGGAACGGGTCAGGTGGCGGGGCCGGTCGGGGTCCAGGCCCTGGGCGTGGGCGCGGGCGACGGCGAGCCGCTGGACGCGGACCAGGTCGGCCATCGGGTCCACCGTCGCGTCGTGGACCAGCCGGCCGCCGGTGCGGGCGATGTCGGCGGCCAGCCCGGCCGGGACCTCGCCCAGGGCCCAGGTGATCCGGTTCGGGCCGCAGATGGCGATGGGGCCGTGCCGGTACTCCATCGCGGGGTAGGCCTCGGTCCAGGAGACGGCCGCCTCGCGCATCTTCAGCGCGGCCTCCAGGGCCAGGCCGTACGTCCAGCCGCGCCCGAGGAAGCTGAACTGATCGGCCTCCAGCCAGGTTCGGGGCAGCGCGTCGCCCCCGGTGCGCTCGGCGTCGTCCGCTGCGGCGAGCACCTGGGCGCCGCCGCCGAGGTGGGTCCGGAACAGGGCGAGCGCCGTCGTCGCGAACCGGGTCTGCACGACGGACCGCTCGTCGGCGAAGTCCAGGACGACGACGTGCTCGGCCTTCGCCATGACCGGGGTCTCCGGATCGGCCGTCACGACCGTGCGCCGAGCACCGCCCGGCCGGGCGTCGAGGAGCTGGAGCACCTCCGTCGTCGTGCCGGAGCGGGACAGCCCGACGATCCGGTCGTAGCGGCGGCCGGAGGGGAACTCGGAGGCGGCGAAGGCGTCCGTCTCGCCCAGTCCCGCCTGCTCGCGCAGCACGGCGTAGGCCTGGGCGACGAACCACGAGGTGCCGCAGCCGACCACGGCGACGCGCTCGCCGGGCTGCGGCAGGTCGGCGGCATAGGCGGGCGCGAGCGCGGCGGCGCGCCGCCAGCAGTCGGGCTGGGACGCGATCTCCAGGGACGTGAGCGAGGGCGTCCCGGCGGCTTCGGTGCCCTCCGGGGCTTGGGCGGCGGTCACACGCGGCTCCTCTATGAGCGGAGGCTTGTTGAGCTACTGCTCGTTTGTGCTCGGAGACTAGCCATGATGAGCACTTTCACGCAATCATCGCTGGTCATGATGCGCCGTCCCGGCATCGACGTAAGCGGCACGAACACCAAGACCGTCCGGCTGGCCCCCGACGACCGGTCAGATCCGGTCCACCGTGCAGGAGTCCACGCCGCGCAGCGCGTCCGGCACCCTCGACGCCCCTGCGCCCGCGGCACCTCCGGGTGTGCCGAGGCCGAGGCGTCGGCCGCCCCCACAGCGCCCCNGCGCGGGCCGCTGCCGTCCCTCGCGGAGGGCGCTGCCCGGTAGCCTCGTCGGCGTGATCACGCCGACGCCCTTCACACCGGAAGCGCCGCCGACGACGGGCCTGGACCTCTGGCTCGTCGACACGGCCGCGCACGCCGCGTGGGCGTCGGCGCTCGGGGACTCCGTCCTCTCAACAGCGGAACGGGCCCGCGCCGCCGGCTTCCACCGCGAGGACGACCGACGCGACTACGTCGTCTCCCATGTGGCGCTGCGCGTGGTGCTCGGCGCGCGAACCGGGGTGCGCCCGGCTGCCGTCGCCTTCACGCGCGCGGCCTGCCCCGGCTGCGGCGGTCCCCACGGCCGCCCTGAACTGGCCGACGGCGCAGCCGAGTTCTCGCTCTCGCACGCCCGCGGCGCCGCGCTGGTGGCGGTCGCCGCCGGAGTGGTGGGCGCAGACGTCGAGCTGCTGCCCGCGGCCGACGTCCTCGCCGACCTGACGACCGCTCTGCACCCGCGCGAGCAGCAGGAGTTGGCCCTGCTCCCGACGGAGGGGCGGCCTGCCGCGTTCACGCGGGCGTGGAGCCGCAAGGAGTCCTACCTGAAGGCGCTGGGCACCGGCCTCAGCCGCGATCCCGCCGCGGACTACCTCGGCACCGGCCCCGCTCCCGCCGCGCTCCCCGGCTGGACGGTCGCGGACGTCGCGGTCCCCGAGGGCTACCGCGCCGCCGTCACCGTCAGGGCTGCCGCCGGCGCGTAGCGCCGTGGCCGGGCGGGCCCACCGGCGGATCCTCCAGCGTCCGACCGGACGGGCCCCCTTGGCGATTCAGGCCCGGATCACCTTGACGCCCGCCGCCTCGAAGGGCTCCAGCTGCGCGTCCGTCGCGGAGCGGTCGGTCACCAGGGTGTCCACCGCGTCCAGCCCGCAGATGCGGGCGAAGGCGCGCTGGCCGACCTTGGTGGCGTCGGCCACGACGATCACCCGCTCGGCCCGCTCGACCAGGATCTTGTTGATGCCGGCCTCGGCCTCGTTCCGGGCGGACGCCCCCTGCCGCGCGTCGATGCCGTCGACGCCCAGCAGCGTGACGTCGAGGGAGAGCTCGCCCAGGACCAACGGGGCCAGCGGGCCGACGAGTTCGTAGGAGCGGGCGCGCGCGACGCCGCCGGTGAGCACCACCTTGACGTCCGGACGGATCGTCAGCTCGTGGGCGATGTTCAGCGCGTTGGTCACCAGGGTCACCGCGTCCGTGTCCGGGACGCCCGGGAGCTGCCCCAGCCGCAGCGCGATGGCGCGGGCGACCTCGGTGGTCGTGGTGCCGCCGTTGAGGCCCACCATCATGCCCGGCTCGACCAGCGCGGCCGCCGCCGCGGCGATGCGGGACTTCTCCTCCGCACGCGCCGCCGCCTTGTACCGCAGCGGCAGCTCGTAGGTGACGGCGCTGACCCGAGCGCCACCGCGGGTGCGCACCAGCAGCTGCTGCTGGGACAGTTCGTCGAAGTCGCGGCGGATGGTGGCCGGGGAGACGTCGAGGCGCTGGGCGGCCTCCTCCACCGAGAGCTGCTCGGTGCTGCCGAGCAGCTCCAGCAGCGCATTGCGCCGGGCGTGCTTGTCCATGTCGCGGAGACCCGATTTCCCGTCAGAACCGATCAGCTGTCACGCAGCCACTGCGCGCGGTTGCGGCGACCGGGACGATCCTATGCCTCCCGGGCGTCCGCAGGTCCGGGCGGGAACTCGGCGAGCGCCGCGGCCACGACGGCGTCCAGGTGCCCGTGGTGGGCACCGCGCCAGTACGCCTTGCCGCAGGCCGTGCACCGGGCGAAGGTGTCGTAGGTCCGCTCGGTGCCCAGGGCCAGCTGGTCGGCGACCTCCGACTTGGGCACCTCCCGCAGCAGGCCGTTGCACGCGGTGCACCGGGTCCACGGGGCCAGCGGGGGTGCGAACCGGCCCAGCACCTCCCGCAGTTGCTCCTCCGGGCGGTGGCTGTAGACGTAGGCGCCGGCCCACAGTTCGCGCCGTCGCAGCAGGCCGCGGTCGCGGGAGAGCATGACGCGCCGCTCCTCCGCCGAGCGGGCGGCCAGGGCGGCGTCGCCGATGTCGGGGTTCTCGTACGCGGCGTCGACACCGAGCAGGCGCAGCCGCCGGGTCAGCGTGCCGAGGTGGATGTCGAGCAGGAACCGCGGCGGTCCGGGCAGGGGCTGCGGGCGCGGCACGGGCCGGACGGCGATCCGCTCGCCGTCGGCGGGTACGTGGGAGGCCGGGACGGGCCGCCCGTCCGCCTCCAGCGTGCCGACCTCGGTCAGCGGGATGCCCAGGGCTTCGACGACATGCCCGAGGCTGGAGCTGCCGTCGGTGCGCACGGGCGCGGCGCGGCGGGCCTCGGGGACGAAGACGTGCAGCTCGGGGTCGATGTCGAGACGGATCTCCGGTCGGTCCACGTCCACAGCATGCCAGCTCGCGGCTCCGGGCCCGGCCGGATTTTCCGGCGGCCCACGCCAGAGCGCACCGTGACGCCCGGGGCACGGGTGCGCCGCGTGCAAGAGCGGCAGGAATCGGTCAAGAGCGACGTATGGCGGGCGCGTGAAGCGGCGGTTCCGGCACAGCCATGCCACAGGATGCCCGGGGGCGTCCGGAGTCAGGGCTGCGACGTCCGGAATCCGACGCCGCGCGCGAGTCGCGCGACCGACCATGAGCAAGGCAGATGAGCACGACTGAGCACGTGAGGCCGGCCCCGGCCGGGGAGATCGGGGCGGCCGGGGGGACCATGCCGCCAGGGGCGGCCGCAGGCGCCGTCTGGCCCGTGGCGGCGCCCGCCGGGCCGAGGACGCTGGTGGAGGTGCTGGCCGAGACCGCCGCCCGCTGGCCGCAGGCACCGGCGCTGGACGCCGGGGGGCGGGTGCTGACGTACAGTCGGCTGCTCGCCGAGGCGGAGCTGCTGGCGCGGCGCCTGGCCGCGGCCGGGGCGGGCCGCGGCTCGCGGGTCGGGGTCCGGGTGCCGTCCGGGACGGCGGACCTGTATCTCGCCGTCCTGGCGGTGCTGCTGACCGGCGCGGCCTATGTGCCGGTGGACGCGGACGACCCGGACGAGCGGGCCGAACTGGTCTGGACGGACGCCGACGTGCAGCTCGTCGTCGGGGCGGACCTGGCGGTGGAGCGCCGACGTGCCGGCTCCGGCGGGATGGAGCGGCCGCTGCCCTCGGACGACGCCTGGATCATCTTCACCTCGGGAACCACCGGACGGCCCAAGGGGGTTGCGGTCTCGCACCGGTCCGCCGCGGCCTTCGTGGACGCCGAGGCGCGCCTGTTCCTGCGGGACTCCCCGCTCGGGCCGGGCGACCGGGTGCTGGCGGGGCTGTCCGTCGCCTTCGACGCGTCCTGCGAGGAGATGTGGCTGGCCTGGCGGCACGGCGCCTGCCTGGTGCCCGCGCCCCGGGCGCTGGTGCGCAGCGGCGCGGAGCTGGCCCCGTGGCTGGTGGAGCAGGGCGTGACCGTCGTCTCGACCGTGCCGACGCTGGCCGCGCTGTGGCCGGTGGCGGCGCTGGAACGGGTACGGCTGGTGGTCCTGGGCGGGGAGGCGTGCCCGCCTGAGCTGGTGGAGCGGCTGGCCGCGCCGGGGCGCGAGCTGTGGAACACCTACGGGCCGACCGAGACGACCGTGGTGGCCTGCGCCGCGCCGCTGACGCCCGGTCAGCCGGTGCGCATCGGCGCGCCGTTGGACGGCTGGGAGCTGGCCGTCGTGGACCCGCAGGGCAAGCCGGTGGCCTGGTTCGAGACCGGCGAGCTGCTGATCGGCGGCGTCGGCACGGCCCGCTATCTGGACCCGGTGCGGGACGCGGAGCGCTTCGCGCCGAGCCCCGCACTGTCCTCGCCCCGGGTCTACCGGACCGGGGACCTGGTCGTCGCCGACCCGGACGGCCTGGTCTTCGTGGGCCGGGCGGACGAGCAGGTGAAGCTGGCCGGACGCCGGGTGGAGCTCGGCGAGGTGGACGCGGCGCTGCAGGCGCTGCCGGGGGTCCGCGCGGCGGCGGCCGCGGTGCAGCGCACGCCCGCGGGCGGCCAGGTGCTCGTCGGTTACGTCGTCGCGGACCCGGCCCGGGAGCTGGACCTCGGCGCCGCCCGCACCGCGCTGCTGGACCGGCTCCCCCGCGAGCTGGTGCCGGTGCTGGCCCGGGTGGAGGCACTGCCGACCCGCACGTCCGGCAAGGTGGACCGGGCCGCGCTGCCCTGGCCGCTCGCGCTGCCCGAGGGGCCGGGCAGCGGCGAACTAGCCGGTACCGCAGGCTGGTTGGCGGAACAGTGGCGGGCGCTGCTGGGCCTCCCGGTGACGGCCGACAGCGACTTCTTCTCGCTCGGCGGCACCAGCCTCGCCGCCGCCCGGCTGCTGACCACGGTGCGCGAGCGCTTCCCCACCGCCTCGGTCGCGGACCTCTACGCACACCCGGTGCTGCGTGATCTGGCGGCGCATCTGGACGCGCTGCCGGCCGCCCCGGCGCGGGCGGCC